>JBARUP010000717.1:0-2451 GCA_049645805.1 Nodosilinea sp. | reverse complement strand
ATATTGTCCAACTCAGTGCATTCTGGGCGAAAACAGCGCCAGCGAGTGTACAAAAGGCATAGGTTGCTCGTCTGCTTTTGCTGAAGAGGATACTTAGGGGTAAAAGGCTGCCGTAGGGGCATTGGCTATGAACAATAGGTTGATTAAGGCTAGACCAGGGAACGTTTTGCCCTTAGAATCCAGCCGTGGCATGCTGTACACCCCAAGCCGACCCAACCATGGTACTCAACTCCTCTTACCCCCGCGACCTGACAGGCTATGGCCGCACCCCGCCGCACCCCCAGTGGCCCGGTGGTGCCAAGATTGCGGTGCAGTTTGTAATTAACTACGAGGAAGGGGGGGAGAACTGCATTCTCCACGGCGACGCAGCCTCTGAAGCTTTTTTGTCAGAGAGCGTAGGGGCAGCGGCGCTGACTGGAGTGCGCAATATGAATATGGAATCGATGTATGAGTACGGCAGTCGGGCTGGGTTTTGGCGGCTGTACCGGCTGTTTACTCGCCGGGGACTGCCTGTGACGGTATATGCCGTGGCCATGGCTATGGCCCGCAATCCTGAGGCGATCGCGGCCATGCTCGAAGCCGACTGGGAAGTAGCCAGCCACGGCTACCGCTGGATTGACTACCAGTACTTTGGCATGGAGGCCGAGCGTGAGCACATTCGCAGGGCCATAAACATTCATACCCAGGTGGCGGGCACCCGACCGCTGGGCTTTTACCAAGGCCGCAATAGTCCTAATACCCGCGCTTTGGTGGTCGAAGAGGGTGGCTTTCTCTACGATGCCGACAGCTATGCCGATGACCTGCCCTACTGGACCACCGAATACGGCAGACCCCACCTGATTATCCCTTACACCCTCGACAACAACGACATGCGCTTTGCTAGCTACGCAGGATTTAACTCGGGGGATCAGTTCTTTGCCTATCTGCGCGATGCCTTTGACACGCTTTATGCCGAAGGCGATGAGGCTCCTAAAATGATGAGTATTGGCCTGCACTGTCGCTTGGCGGGGAGACCTGGACGCGCTGCTGCCCTGGCCAAGTTCTTAGATTACGTACAGAGTCACGATCGCGTTTGGATCTGCCGTCGAGTCGATATCGCTCGCCACTGGCACCAGCACCATACGCCCTAAAAGCAATCGCCACGGGCGGGCAGCGCTCGGCGATGGCGATTGCTGGCTTCTTTTTGATTCTGGTGTTTATTAGCGCCTACTCCTGGCGTTTTCTCTCGTCAGGGTGGTGTGGTTGCCCGCGTATAACTACTCGCTTAGAAGACTACTCGCTTAGAATCTGAGGCACCTTGAAAAAGCCGTCTTCACGTTCTGGAGCGCAGTCAAGAATAGCGGCTCGTTCTGCAAAAGGCTGAAGGCGATCAGGGCGAGTAATGTTGCTTAGCTCAATGGCGCGAGTGGTAGGCTCTACGTTGTCAGTATCGAGTTCTTTGAGCTGCTCTACATAGTCGAGAATGCCGCTGAGCTGCTCAGTAAGCTGTTCTTCCTCTGCGGCAGAGAGCTCTAAGCGAGCTAGCAGAGCAACTTTGCGAACCTGTTCGAGATCGATCATAGGGTTGGGGGAGAAAGGTTAAGCACTAGCCACAAGGTGGCGTTTGGGTAGACATTCACAGGGTTTGGCAGTGGCGTAGTGCTGACACCTCACCAGGACGAGCATGACTGTTAAATATTGGCTACTCTACCGCTAGAAGAAAATGTCGTTTTTCATCCGACCGGTGTTCTTCATCCAGTTCTGGGCCTCAATGTAGTTGTTGGGGGCAATGGTAACGGCTTCTAGCCAGTAGCGAGCCGCTTCGTCGAAGAGAGTTTCGGCGGTGTCGGTGTCGCCAGCGGCCTCGGCCTGCTCCCCCTTGTAGTGATAAATTACCGCAATATTGTTGAGGGCTTGGCACAGGCGAGGGTTCAGATCTAGAGCCTCTTGATACTTTCCTAGGGCAATCTCGTGCTCACCGTTACTGGCGTGGATAAGACCCATGTTGTAGAGAATAAAGCTCTTGTCGTAGGGTTCTTCTTCTAGGGTAAGGGCTTCGCGGTAGTTCTCCATGGCCTCGGCGTACTCGCCATCGGCCTGGGCCGACATGCCGTCGCGATAGTAGGCGAAAGCCTCCTTCTCGCTTTTTTTGGCGGGCATCATCTTGAGGATCATGTCGGCCATGACGGTAAAAGATTTGTCGATGAAGTTGTCGTTGCGTTGGGTTCTTGGCATGGGTCGCGGCGCGCAGATGAGGGACTTAACGCTTACCTAAGCCCGGTAGTGGTTAAGGTTACCGCAGTAAACTCCAGGGGCTAGGCCAAACAAATATATCAATTACACTAGCAAACCCTGGCGGTTTAAGGGCAGCAACGGTGGAGATGCCAAGCAGTCAGCAGCACTTTTGTGTAGAACTGAGTTATCTCTAGTTGTACGTCGGGGATGAGTTGGCCTGTAGAAAGCCTACAGAAG
>JBARUP010000716.1:0-8177 GCA_049645805.1 Nodosilinea sp. | reverse complement strand
ATCTAATAGTGTGGGGGAAAAGAGCCGGGTGAGCACAGGGTTTAGGCTCAGCTGGTTCAAAACCTTGTACCTTATACCTGGAATCTCTACCCCTGGTTGTTCAATGGTTTCTCCGAACGTTCTGGCGCTCGATTTTGACGGCGTAGTTTGTGACGGGCTGCGGGAGTATTTTCAAACTGCCTGGCGAGCCTATAGCGATGTCTTTGAGCCCAGCGCGGGATCACCGTCGGCGGGACTGGCCGAGCGGTTCTATCCCCTGCGCCCGGTGGTAGAAACGGGGTGGGAGATGCCGCTAGTGCTCTACGGTCTAGTGTCAGGGGTACCCGACGAAGACATCTTGGCCAGCTGGTCTGAGATTGTGCCGCAGCTGCTGGCCCAGGCGAAGGTGGAACCCGCCACCCTCGCTCAGGCGGTAGACGGGGTGCGCGATCGCTGGATTCAAACCGACGTGGACGACTGGCTCAGCTACCAGCGCTTCTACCCCGGTGTTATCGATCGCCTAAGGCAGGCAATGGCAGATGTTGGAGAGCTAGTCATTATTTCTACCAAAGAAGGACGGTTTATTCAGCAGTTACTAGCTCAAGCAGGGCTTGAGCTACCGGGCGATCGCATCTTTGGTAAAGAAGTCAAACGTCCAAAGTACGACACCCTGAGGCAGTTCAAGGCTTCCCATCCCAACCAGGAGCTCTGGTTTGTTGAGGATCGGCTCAAAGCTTTACAGGCGGTGCAGCATCAGCCCGACTTGGCCGATATAAAGCTATTTCTGGCCGACTGGGGCTACAACACAGCGACAGACCGCGCCGTGGCGGCCCCCGGCAGCGGCATCTACACGCTAGCGCTGCCTAAGTTCTGTCGTCCTTTCAAAGATTGGGTGACGTGATTAGTACAAAGTTCAGCCTTAGCTTTACCGTAAATTCATGCAATCTTGATTACCCCTGTCGTGGGTTAAATTGTTAATAATGATACCGATTATTTCTTTCCGGATCTAGGCCTTGGCATCAGAATCATATATAGACGCTGGTGTCCCTTCTCGAATCTTGAGCTCACGCTAGCGCCTCAAGCCAAGCTCTTTGCCTTTGTAACTAATATGACTGACCTACCTGTACCTCCGGCCAAAGCGGTTGCCCCGGCGGAACCAGTCTTTGTACCCCCGGCTAAGACGGTTGCTCCTTTAGAGCCAGTCATCGCACCTCCGACCAAAGCGGTTGTCCCGGCGGAACCAGTTTTTGTACCCCCCGCCAAAGCGGCTGCCCCAGCAGAGCCAGTCGTTATCCCTCTGGCTGAAACAGCTGTCCCTTTAGATCCAGTCGTAGCTGTATCTCCAGCCCAGTCAGTTACGACTCAGCCAGTTGCAGGCGACCTCGCTTTTCTTGAAAGTGACGAAGGTACACTTGTTGACCGGCCCAGCCTCGATACTGGTATCGAAGCAGAGAGTGGTCTAGAGCTAGCGCTAGAAGCCGATGCGCTACCTTTGGAGAGAGTAATCGCCCCGATCGACACCGTCTTTTTCTACGGGTACTCAGCCACTAGCCAGCCGACGCTTTATCAGGTCAATCTGGAGCAGGGTAGCCTGGCTGCGGTAACCGAACCCACACAACTGTTTCCAACCGTTCTCAATGGGTTGTTTACCGCTGAAGAGTGGGGCTTAGACGGAGCAGAAGCCGGTACTGAAGCGCCGCTGCAGACCTTTAGCCTGCTGGGCGGTAACGAGGACAAAAACTTCCTCATTGGCAATGTCGACAGCAATGCCTTATTTGGGTTTGGCAGCGACGACCTCATTCTGACTAGCAGAGGTCAGAACCTAGCTTTTGGGGGCATTGGCAACGATACTCTAGTCGCTGGCGAGGACGATAATGGACTATTTGGCGGCGCTGGCGATGACGCGCTAGAAGGCGGCGCTGGTGACGATCTGCTAATGGGGGGTACCGGCAACGACATTCTCTCCGGCGGGGCCGGGGTCAACACGCTGATCGGCGGCGCTGGAGCAGACATTTTTCGGCTCGATAGTCCGGGTGCCTACACGACGCTGGTGGGCACCACAGAGGCAGTCATCCCTGAACCTGATACTATCGTTGACTTTAGCGTTGCTGAGGGCGACCATCTCGACTTTAGCCTGATCACCGCCCAGCCGCTATTTGTCAGCAGCGGTCTACTGCCCTACGTAAGCTTTATGCAGGTGGGGGCCGATACCCACGTGCAGATCACGACGCCCCTGGGGCAGGTATCCACAGAGGCCATTCTGCTAAATGTGCAGTCTGATACCTTAGCCCCGACCAGTCTCACCTTTACTACGCCCAGTGGAGCACCGTTGCTCAAATAAGCTCCCTAAAACGCCCTACATTCCGGTAGCATCAGGGCTGGAGCGATGTAGGCAAGCATATGATCGAGGCCCAGCTACACCAGTTAGCCACTGCCCTAGCTGGAGAGTTTGACAACAAGCCACAGTCCATGGCTGACCCGGCCTGGTATCTACACCTGCGGCTGTGGCAGCGTCCCCTGCCTGCCCATTTTTTTGACGAGGGCTACGGCCTCTTTATCGAGCAAATTGGCGTAACCGCAGGCAAACCTCCCTACCGCCAGCGCATTTTGCATCTTACGGCTAAGGGAAACAACCTATGGGGCCAGTACTATGCTCTCAGCGATCCTGTTGCTTACGCGGGCGGCGCAACCCAGCCCGACCGCCTCATCAGTCTTACCCGCGAGGCGTTGATCACTCTGCCAACCTGCGGGTTGGCGATCGAGCGCCAGCCCGATGGCCAGACCTACAGCGCTCGGCTACCGGGTGACAGCCTGTGTACGTTTACCGCCAGCGGCATCACTACCTACGTGCGGCTGGCCTTTGATATTGGCCCTGAGTCACCTGCTCCAGGCAGCCCAGTTGTGTTTCAAATGAACGATCGCGGTATTGATCCTGAAACTGGTAAAGTCACCTGGGGGCCAAAGATGGGGCCGTTTCGCCTAGTAAAGCAAAGCGCCTTTGCCGTACCAGGATAAGACGCTTATAAACAGGTTTTTCCATCTGCTTCCAGCACGGCTATCGGTGTTACCCTTGAGCGACGCCTGAGGTCCGCCGTCAGCGGGGATAAGGTGTCGCTTGCCACAACGGCTTGTATCGACTTTGCGATCGCAGACTAGTCTAGCGCAGCGATCGCGGACCAGTCTGCGCCAAAACCAGTCGTATTTTAAGCTCACTATTGCTACAGGTAACGACCCTATTCTTCTCAAACCCCTATGGAGATTGACATCCTCATTCTGACTGTGTACTTCATCTGCATAGGCTACGTAGTCTATAAGATGGCGCTGTCTATTGAGGAGGAACTAGAAGACCAGGTTGTGCTGGTGGCTGATGTCGCTGGATTAGAAAGCAGCGTCAGCCAGCAGCTAGTCCAGCAGGGGTTCGAGAAATCTGCGGCCGAAGTACCCCAAGGCGGAGAGGGAGCGCTGGGCAAAGCCGCCGCGCTGCGACTGGTGCTGCCCGAACCCCGCAGCCTCGCTCCCCGAGAAGAGCGCCCTGAGCAGCCCCAAGCAGGAGAGATACTAATACAGGTGCTGCCGCAAGGTCCTCACCCCCTTCAGCCCATTGTGGGACTCATGGTGCAGGTGATCAACCAGAGCCGTGCCCTACAGGTCACCATCGACTGGGACCGCAGCTCAATTACCCGTATGACCAACGAAATTCGCCGAGTCATTCGCCATACCCCAGGTCAGCGGGTCGATATGGCTCTGCCTCAGGTTGCCAGCGTGGTTAACCCAAATCAGTATCTCAGCACAATGGTTGCCAGTGAAGACTGCTTTGGCCGCGATCTCGATACCCAAACCCTCGAGCAGACGGCCCCAGCGATCGACGTTCCCAAAATTGCCAGCCTAAAGGCACCCCTGCGCAACTACTCCCTCGATCTGGTAGTACAGCTCAAACCCTTTAGCGATCGCGGCGGTCGACCCATCATGCTGCTGCTGCCCTTCCGCTTTGTCATCGAGCCCCTTCCCGCCAAGGCCGCCATTCCCGTAGTGAACTGGATTTTAAATCGCTAGAACTCGACCCAGCGCTAGCGCTCCGTTTTGGCCGCCAAAGCCAAAGCTAAAGCACAAAGCTACCTCTAGAGCACTAGGGATAGCTTTAGTCACTAAGTTCGAGTAGATACTCTCGCCCCGCCAGCCCGTGTTGGGCGGCAAGATTTGATGTTTGAGCGCAAGCAGGCAAAAGGCTGCGCCGATTGTCCCTGAGGCTCCTAGCGTATGACCGGTCGCGCCCTTGGTCGAGCTTGCCGGAGGCAGGTGGGGAAGTTCCCTATGCAGCAGGCGAACTTCATGGTCATCGTTGAGCCGGGTGGCCGTGCCGTGGGCGTGTACGTAGCCAACCTGCTCAGGTCTCAAACCGCTGTGGCGTAGGCAGTTGTTTAGGGCCAGACGACTGCTAGTTTGGGCGGGTTCAGGGGCGGTACGGTGGTAGGCATCGGCGTTAAAACCAGCTCCTAAAACGCAGCCGTAGGGCGGCGGACCACCGCGTCTTGCTAAGGATGCCGCTGACTCCAGCACTAGCACCGCTGCCCCTTCTCCGAGTGCCAGCCCCTCTCGCCGCGGATCAAAGGGGTAACAGCCCGCTGTCGCCAGGGCGCTCAGTTGTTCAAAGCCAGTCAGAGTGAGGGGCGTAATCGGTGCTTCAGCAGCACCCACTAAGACGTGATCGCACTGTCCCCGCCGCACCAGCTCGTAGCCCTGAAAAATAGTCACTAGTCCTGTGGCACAGGCCGCCATCGGGGCCAGCACCGGACCTAAGGAGCCAATTTGGCGGGCCGCAGACACCGCAGCCATGTGGGGCAGGGCCGCTAGCCAAGAGCGATCAGGCCCTGAGGGTTGCTGAGCCATCCGCTCCCAGCGGCCCTGAAACCCTCGGCTAGAGCCGACAACAACGCCGCAGTCAGGCAGAGGCAGGCTGAGCTTTGCATCGTCAACGGCTCCCATCACCGCGATCGCCAGCAAATCCGCTAGGTCAGCGGGTTGGTCAGCTACCAGAGCCATCGGGCGGGGGGGTAGTTCAGGGAAGGGCTGCCTTGAGCAGATGCCAGAGTGACCTGCTAGCAGACGCTCCCAGTTCTTTTCCGCGCCAGCACCCAAAGCCGTGACCAGGCCAATGCCCGTGACGACGACGGCCTCACCCCCAACAACTTTACTCAGTCTTCAGATTCTCCAGGCCCTCGGTGACTCGCGCCGACTCGATGCGATCGCCCTGTTGAATCGCATCAACGGCATCCATGCCGCTGGTGACGTAGCCAAACACCGAGTAGCTACCGTCTAGAAAGGGCAGCTCCGCCAGGGTGATGTAGAACTGGGCCGAGGCCGAGTCTACCGCCTGCGATCGCGCCATCGCCACGGCTCCGCGCGTGTGAGCCAGCTCCGGGCCGTCGCTAATGCCCGCTTCTTCTAGGGTCTTGCTGTAGATCGGCGCTTCTGCCCCAGCGGGCTTGATTTCTAGCGGAATATAGCGGGGGTTCTGAGTATCGGGGTCGACAAAACTGCCGGTGCCGAGCTGCTGCGCCGGTACGCCTGGGTCTTTGCTTTGGGGGTCGCCGCCCTGGACCACAAAGGGCTGAGGGTCGCGCACCACGCGGTGAAACACCAGGTCGTCGTAGACCCCACGGTTCACCAAGTCGACAAAGTTACCGGCTGTGATCGGCGCGTTGACGCCATCGATTTCCATCACGATCGGGCTACCGTTGACCACTATCTCCACTGTGGCCGTTCCATCCAGCACCGGCAGGCCCGAAGTCGCTGCCGCCAGCTCAGACACGTCAGGAGCCGCAGCCCCATCGCCAGTTGCTTCTAGGTCGGTGCTAGCGCAAGCGCCTAGCCACAGAGTCAGAAGCGCCGCCAGAGCTAGGGTAAATGAGCGCATAGAGACCATCGCTATGTCAGTTCCTGCAATTCCTAAGGGTGTAGTCGACCTCCTATGTTATCTCAAGGAAGTTATATCAAGGGATTGGCAACGAAACAGGCTCTACAGCTAAACCCGGAACGTCCCGTCTCGACTTCCTCAGGGCTATAGTCCTTCGAGGGGCACCTGCAAAAATCGCGCTAGTTCGGCCCCCTGGTTTTCTAAATCGGATAGCGGGATGGGCTGGCCCACTCGGGTCAGCGGAATGTCGGGCCGCCCTTTGATTCGCAGGTAAAGGCTGCGCTTTGGGTTCAGCCCTTCTTTGATCGCCACCCGCACCGCCGTTACATCCTCTAGCGGGTGCTCAATTTCAATGCGGCGATTTTTGCCCAAAAAGCCCTTGCGCAAGATTGATAGGCGATCGCTGGTTTTGTCGAAGTTGTTGTGGCCGCCGCCCACGTCGAGGCTAATCACCAGCCATAAAAAAGTGGCTAATCCCAGGGCCGCGACTCCATAGAAACCCATGGCAATACCCTGAGGAATAAATACCAGCTGCGTGGGGTCAGCAAAGGGCAGCAGATTAGTCTTGAAGTAGCTAGAAGCCCCCGCCAGGGCAAAGCCGAGCCCCCCTAGCGTCAGTACTGTGGCCCAAAAAATATTGCTTAGGCGACGGCCCCCAAGCACGGTGCGCTTTAAAGTCTGCGGTTGGGTTGAAGAGGTAGCAGTCATAGCTGTTAACAGGGGAACCTATTGAAAACGCTAAGGGGAACGGTTGAGGTACAGCAGAGCCTTTAGCCCAGACGACTAGCGAACTTACCCATCTAGCCGAAGCTATCACTCACCACGGATTTGTGTAGAACAAGCAGTACAAGTGTGACTCCAGTCTAAACCCCACTTGCCCCAAACCGGCTCTAGAATACCTGGCCATTGACCCTCTTGACTGGGCAGAGGTGCTTTTCTCTAATCTGAGAATTTACGTATCAGATTGTAAAAATTTAGAACACTCTCTATCATAAAGAGAAACCTAGCCTCTCAAAGCCCGACCACAGTGTCTTGTGTTGAGGGGTAACTGGTGCGACTCAGGCAGGGTCATAGCTATTAGAGCGGGAATATTTTTTGTCCTGGCTCTAATATCTGGAATACTTAGTAGATATAACCCCTGCTCTGAGGTAATGCTCTGCCAGACCCAATTCGAATCTAGAACTGGTTTGGATCCGACAGAGCCGCGACCTTATGGATTGGATGTCATATAGAGAGGATTTGACATGACCATAGCAATGGGACGCGCGCAAGCCCAGCGAGGATGGTTCGACATTCTCGACGACTGGCTAAAGCGCGATCGCTTTGTGTTTATCGGGTGGTCCGGCATTTTGCTGTTTCCGTGCGCCTTTATGGCGGTTGGAGGCTGGCTAACCGGGACCACCTTTGTGACCTCGTGGTACACGCACGGCCTAGCGTCGTCGTACCTGGAAGGGGCGAACTTTTTGACGGTAGCGGTTTCGACTCCGGCCGCGAGCCTGGGTCACTCCCTGCTGCTGCTGTGGGGACCTGAAGCCCAGGGTGACTTTGTGCGCTGGTGTCAGCTGGGCGGGCTGTGGAGCTTCGTTGCGCTCCACGGTGCCTTTGGATTGATTGGCTTCATGCTGCGACAGTTTGAGGTGGCGCGGCTAGTGGGTCTACGGCCCTACAACGCGATCGCTTTTTCAGCGCCGATTGCGGTGTTTGTCAGCGTGTTTCTGCTGTATCCGCTGGGTCAGTCGAGCTGGTTTTTTGCGCCCAGCTTCGGCGTAGCGGCGATTTTCCGCTTTCTGCTGTTCTTCCAGGGCTTCCACAACTGGACCTTGAACCCGTTTCACATGATGGGTGTGGCGGGCGTACTAGGGGGCGCGCTGCTGTGTGCGATTCACGGTGCGACAGTTGAGAACACGCTGTTCAAAGATGGCGACAACGCCAACACCTTCCGGGCCTTTGAGCCGACCCAGGCAGAAGAGACCTACTCGATGGTGACGGCGAACCGGTTCTGGTCACAGATTTTTGGCATTGCCTTCTCCAACAAGCGCTGGCTGCACTTCTTCATGCTGTTTGTGCCGGTGACGGGGCTGTGGATGAGCGCGGTGGGTGTTGTAGGCTTAGGTTTGAACCTGCGGGCCTACGACTTCGTGTCGCAGGAGATTCGCGCGGCGGAAGACCCTGAGTTTGAGACCTTCTACACCAAGAACATCTTGCTGAACGAAGGCATTCGAGCCTGGATGGCACCGACCGACCAGCCCCATGAGAAGTTTGTATTCCCCGAAGAGGTACTCCC
>JBARUP010000715.1:0-1606 GCA_049645805.1 Nodosilinea sp. | reverse complement strand
GCTCTTGGCAACTCTAATGATGATTTCTGGCGTGACAATCCAGACAATCGGTCTTATATTCGTGAACTTGAGCTATTTCGAGTAAAGCAAGCTTATCCAACTTTGTTTGCTGCATATAAGAATTTTTCCCCTGACAACTTTACGCGCCTCCTGAAGCTAGTATGCGTACTCTCTTTTCGCTACACTGTTGTCAGCAGTTTAAATCCAAATGAGTTGGAAGCGCTCTATAACAGAGTAGCGATTTCAATCATGAATGGTAAAACAACTAGCCCAAGACAAGTATTTGATGTCCTTCGCTCAATCTATGTTTCAGATGAGAAATTTTCACAAGATTTTTCCTTGCTCTCAATTTCCACAAAAGGACAAAAGAGGAAATTGGTACGGTACATTCTTTGGAAGCTTGAGATAGATGCTTCAGAGCGACAAGATATTAGCGAAGATGGATTTTCAGTTGAGCATATCTTGCCTGAATCTCCAACCGATGATTGGCGGAGAAACTTCACTGATTCTCAAATAGAAGAAATGGTATACCGTATTGGAAATCTAACACCCTTAGAACCAAATCTTAATCGCCAAGTTGGAAACGGATCTTATTCGATCAAGCAAGAGGCTTACCAGCAAAGTGTGTACAGGTTGACACAGAATATTTTGGCTGAAGATTGGGTTGCAGATGTGCTAGCTACAAGACAACGACAGTTGGCGCAGCGTGCTACTCATATCTGGAGATCCGATTTTTACTTGTAAGGGTTGCTTGCGTTGAATTACTCGGGGATATTGACAGTCTTAAGAACCGTCAACACCGAAGAACTAAGGTTAGCTAACTCTTGATTAGAGGGAACTATTCTACCTAACTCCTCTATATGGGTGATTAGGTGGAAATCTGGCAACCTATACGGCCCAAACGGGTGATTAGGTAGAAATGCGTTCAGCCTGATTACCCCCGTAGGGATGGTTAAGTGGAGAAACTCAGTATAACGCCCCCTTGGCTACGGATCGCGATCGCACCCCCTCTTCTCACGACCCTATCTTTCGCTATACGGTTGACGAGTAGCGCCTGTACCAGTAATCTCATTCATTAAGCCGTTCACACAGAGCGGTGGCTACACAGAACTCGAAAATCTTGGCGCTGCCTGAAGGTGTCTCACCACCAACAGACAGCTAACCCCGCAAATCTCACGCGCAGATTGCGAGGCTAAGGTCATGGTACCCTAGCCCCCCCAGTTTGCACTTCAAGCGCGGGCGGCTAGGGTTTTCGCGTTCTGTTTTCTTCAACCACATAAGGAAACAGAACCGATGTTTGAATATCTCGAACCCAACGATAGCGATAGCGATAACCCAGAGGCCGGGTCTCTACCGCTGCCGCCCAGGTCTGGGGCCAACGACAGAGGCACCCGGCCCCTAAACTCCGAGAAAGTGCGCCACATGCTCTACGGCAGCCTAGCCGGGATCGATCGCACCATCAAAATCCTCCACGCTCTTGGCTACGCCGACCCCAACGACTGGAGCGAGCCCATCCCCGTACCGCCCAGCGGCATCGAGTCAGGGTTGCCGAGCGAGGCCCAGATCTGGATGGCTATTCTCACCAGAACCGTGCTGATCGAGTAGG
>JBARUP010000714.1:0-6674 GCA_049645805.1 Nodosilinea sp. | reverse complement strand
TGCTAGGGCTCGATCGCGCCCAGCCCACCCTAGCCTCGGCCTCCGACGAATGCCATCCCGTTGTGCGTCTGGCGATGGCCCACCTGGTAAAAGAGGCCCATCGCTGCGGCCTAATGTGCTCTATTTGCGGCCAAGCCCCGGTGCGCCACCCCGAGCTGATTGCTGACCTGGTTGCCTGGGGCATTGGCTCGATTTCTGTAGAAGCTGCGGCTTTGCCCTTTACGCTAGAGGCTGTGTGGCAGGCCGAGCAGAGAGAGCACTCCCTGGAGAATGGTTGATAGTGACAATTGTCTGACGACTTGACTAACAGTGCTACCGCAACAAAATCTATCTCTGCAACCCACGGCAATGACCGTGGCATGGTCGATAATGATGAAGTCGTATACTCTTATTCTCCATGTCTCTTCCCACAAATCTCGCTACCTTAGACGGCGCTCCCCTGCCGTCTGAGTCGCTGTCTGACAAGGTTGTTCTTTTTGTAAACGTGGCCAGCAAGTGCGGCCTTACTCCTCAGTACAGCGGCTTGGTGGAGCTTGACAGCGCCTACAGCGATCGCGGCTTTATGATTGTGGGCGTGCCCTGCAACCAGTTTGGTGAGCAGGAACCCGGCAGCCCGGCAGAAATCAAAGATTTCACTAAAAGCAAGTACGACGTCGACTTTACCCTGCTCGAAAAACAGGACGTTAACGGCCCCGACCGCAGCCCGCTTTACCAGTTTTTGGTCGGTGATGGTTCCGATATCAGCTGGAACTTTGGCAAGTTTCTAGTGGGGCGGAATGGAGACGTAATCGCCCGTTTTGACCCCAAAACACCTCCCAGCGATCCAGACATCAAAGCCGCCATTGAGAAGGCTCTAGCTTAGCGGGTCATCGCCTTAGCGGGGCATAGGAGTGAGCACATCGTGCAGCAGCGTTTGGTGCATGAGGGCGCGATCGACCCGCGAGGCAATCTGGTCTGGAGATAAAGGATCACCGTTGGCGTAGACCTCCAGCCAGGCTTTTGCAATCTGGTCTGAGGTCTTTGGCCAGGGGTGAGTCAAGGCCTGAGGATTGAGATCAAAGCTCGGTAGATCCAGATCCCCCATTAGGTGACTAACCTTAGGGTCATAGCTCAACCCAAAGCAGCGGCTGCCCTCGGCAGCCGCCATAATCAGAGCGTGCAGCCGCATGCCAATTGTCATCTCCACGCCTCGAAATAGTCCTTTGAGCTGGTGCGGGTTGCTGAGGGAATAGATATGGCTAGGGCCAGGTAGCCGAGGCTGAATGTACTCAGCGATCGCCAAGTCTTTAACCGGCTGAAACGGTACTAGCAGCAGGCAGGTCTGGGTAGCGGTTTGAAATGAGGCCAGGGCCTGGGTGAACTGGTCAAGATGGTTTTGGGTCAGCCAGGGGTGGGGGCGCAGGGCCACGGCTATACGGGGAGCAGGCAGCTCCCACAGCCCTGCCACAGGGGCGGAATCTAGAGCCCATACCGGATCAGGAGCCTGAATGCCTGGTACCTGCCAGCGGGCCAGCCAGGCTGCCGAACCGTTGTCACGCACGCTGACAGCGCTGCAGTGGCTCAGGGCGTAGCGCCCGAGTTCTTGGCTGAGACGGCGCTTGAGGGGGCCAATGCCTTGGCCCCAGGCGATGGTTTTTAGCCCCAGCCACTGCGCCAGCACCATCAGACCACCGTAGTAGATTGGATTCTGAAGGCTAGTAGAATCCTGCAGCAGGCTACCGCCTCCCCAGATGAAGACATCTGCCCCCCTTAGGGCCTTGATCACCGGCCCTAGCGCCTTCCGAGGCACAGCCTCAACTCCGTGGCGCTGAGCTGTCTCAGCGGGGTTACCCGATAGCACTACCGGAGTTACTGCTGGAGGCAGCATTTGCAGCAGTGCGGCCAGTAGAGCTTCGTCGCCACCGTTGCCCATGCCGTAATAGCCGCACAAAACCGCTCGCATTCTCTACCCGCCCCCGACTAAGCCGTTAGCCAAACCGCTATACGGCATACACTGACCTCTCTACAATAGAGGCTGTTGTTACGTCCTGAACTCTATGCATGCCCTCTCGCTACCCACCTGGATGATCCACATCTCGAGTGTGCTGGAGTGGATGGCGGCGATGTGGTTTATCTGGCAGTTTGCGGCGGTAACCCAGCGCCTAGCGTGGCGCTGGCTAGCTATCGGCATGTTTCCTGCCCTAGTCAGCGCTATGGCGGCCTGTACCTGGCACTTGTTTGACAATGCACCGGACCTAGCCTGGCTGGTGACCCTGCAGGCCGCCATGACGGTGGCGGGCAACATCACCCTTTGCCTGGCGGCTTGGTGGGTCTGGCGGAGCGGAAGCGTGCCGGTGGAAAACCAGTAAGTCTCTCCTGCTGCGTCCATTTTCTTTCTCCCCACTTACTTCCTTGCCTCTCAGCAATGCTCGACAAAAACGCTCTCTTCGCCCTGTCTCTCTTCCCCTATCTAGGTTTTTTGTGGTTTCTGACCCGCACTAAGGAAACGCCACGGCTAGCGCTAATTGGGTTCTATACCCTGCTGGTGTTTGTGGCAGTAACTATCCCAGCCGGTATTTACGCCAAAGTTGGCTTGGATGCAGAGCTAGCCGATGTTGACTGGCTCCACGGCAGCGCGGAGGCATTTTTGACGCTGTCGAATATTTTGGTCGTGCTGGGGTTTCGTCGGGCTGTACTACAGCATCGGGCAGGGGTGGAAGATGGAGAGGTAAAGAAGGCTGAGTAGTAAGGAAAGGAAAGTACAACCTCATCCCCTTATCTTCTCCTTCCCTGAGGTGAAAGCCATTTGCCAGAAGGCGGCTTCAAGATCGGCGACGCGCAGAAAGGCGGCTTCGGCCTGGGCTTGGGTAGCCGAACTAGCGGCAGCAAGGGCGGCGTTGGCCTGGGTTGCTAGCCGCTGAACGTACTCTGTAAAGCCGGGGTTGCCCCACCGGTCAGCAAACTCGGTGTAGGGTTCGGGCATAGGGCCGGGAAGTTGCCAACCTTGGTTATAGGCATACTCAATGGCCCACAGGGCGATCGCCTGTACTGGATAGGGGGCAATGGCCAGGCTAGCGATAAATTCGCGGTAGCGCTGACAGGTAGGCTGAGCTGGAGTAGACAAGTCAAGCGATCGCTCAGTGGCTTTGTCCTCAAACCACAGCAGCTCGTCTTTGAGGGCACTTAGCCCCGCCAGCAGCAGGTCGATGTGGCCGTCGGGGGCGGCCCCCAGCACGCGACCGACCATGCGAGTAAAGTCTTGAACGAACAAATAGTCTTGCACCAGCCAGGTATTGAATTGAGTGGGCAACAGCGTACCGCTGTGGCAGCCGGTTAGAAAAGGATGGGTGGTGGCCTGGGTCCAGGCAGCCGGGTGAGCGTCTAAAAGGGTCTGACAGGTTACGGGCATAGCACTCTCAGCAAGGGGACGTGAAAGAGGGACGTGAAAGTAGGCTCAGGCGATATTTTGAGCCTAAGAACCTGTCCCTTAGTCTCTCATTGACTATCCTTTCTGTAAGTAGGGCCTGTGAGTAGGGCACGCTAATTGGGCACAATTTCGGTGACGACACGACCGCCATCGACTACAACAGTTTGGTCGTCGAGGCGTCCTACGGCGCGGGAGCCGCTAAGGTTGACGGCGGGGTCAGCCTGCCGGTAGTTAATCTGGCCTTCGGCTACCACCGTTTGGGTTTTGACATTCCAGTTGAGGCGATCGCTGGTCATGCGAGTCTGGTTGGTTTCACCAACGGCTACCACGTCGTCAGAGAGAGCGATTTGCTGCTGGGCCAAATCCATCTGTCCCTGGCGGGCTGTAACCGTGATCTTGTTTTTAGGATGGACTAGGGTGAGAGGCTGATTGACGACAACCTGCTCTTCAGCAACCTGCCAATCTAGGGCTTCGCTGGTCATGTTGAGCGGCATCTCTAGCATTTGCATAGCGACCTGACCCCGCAGCGCCACTAGCGATTTAGCCAGATTGACTGAACCGCGCTGGCCTGTTACGACGTCAGTAATGGCGTTTTGCTTGAACTGCTCGACCCGCAGGGGCCGGGTGCTCTCGACGCGCTCGTCATCCCAAAACCAGGTCAGCTCTTCGGCCTGAAGCTTGAGCCAGGGATCGGTTTGGGGGTCAGCGACTACGGTGCTGGCGACTACGCTACCCTCTAGCTCCATGCGGTTCTCGCGGTTGAACACCCGCGCTTCATTAGCAGCGGCCCGCAGCTGAGGATGGGTGCCGGTAATTTTATCGCGCATAATCAGCACGTCGTCTTGGGGCCGCCACTCCATCTCGCTGCCCCGCAAAATAGAGCCGTTCTTGACTCCCGTAGCGACAATGTTTCCCCGCAGCAAAATGACGCTGCCGTTTTCCTGCACTTCACCCGTGTCGGCGACGACTCTATAAATCACCTCTCCGTCTTGGAACAAATCACCGTCGGGTCGGGTGATAAAAGCTACCTGCTGGTCAGTGCTGTAGGTAACTTCATCGCCCTTAACTCGCCACAGCAGCTGGCCCTCTGCATCGGGCTGTTCGAGGGTAACATCGCGCAGGGTGAGCCCAGGTGGTGGATCAACTCCAGCGTCGCTCTCACGGTTAGAAACTGTTTCTGGGCCCATAAGGGTATACAGGCCAAGCGCTAAAGCTGCGATCGCCGCTCCGCCAACCGCTAACCGCCGTCGTTTTGCCATTCTATTGCGCCTGTAAAAGACTACTCACCAATCACTACTTTTTCCTCCGGCGGCTCTTCGGTAGGGGCCAGGTTGGTCAGCGGGCGGTAGGTATAGTTATGGCTAGCAGCAGCAGTGCGGGGCAGCTTTCTAATGTCGTCCTTGACCCCTTCGAGATCAATGTAGCGATCGGCCACGTTAATCAAACTATCGCTGGTCATTGACCGCAGGCTGACCACCTCGACCCGTGCGCCTCGATAGCTAGCCGCGTCGGCAGCGTAGGCTAAATCGCCGTCACCGCTTACCAGCACGGCGGTGTCGTAGTAATCGACTAGGGCAACTAGGTCAACGGCAATCTCGACATCTAGGTTGGCTTTTTTGGAACCATCGGGAAGCTGCACTAGATCCTTAGCAATCACCCGGTAGCCGTTGCGGCGCATCCACAGCAAAAAGCCCTGCTGCTTCTCGTTGCTGCGGTCTACCCCAGTGTAGAAAAATGACCGAAACAGTCGTGATCCAGCCGTTAGCTTGCACAGCAGCTTGGTGTAGTCGATCTCTATGCCGAGCTGCAGCGCCGCATAAAATAAATTAGACCCGTCAATGAAAATCGCTACCCGACCTCGGTTGTCAAGCACCTGTTCGGGGGTAAATATGGCATCGTTGCTAAGCAGGGAATGGCTATCGTGAGTATTTAGCATAGTTCTTTATGGTTTTTTCAATTTGAGGCTTTGAGTTAAAAGGAAAGCAAAAAAGCTGGAGTAGCTTGATACTAAAGGCTAGCTACTTCGGGCAGCTCTAGCCGCTGAAAAACAGGAGATGCTTCACCGAGGGGTTGACCGGGGGGAAGCTGACCCCAGGCGGCATGGGCGGCGTAGTCAACGGTCTGATCAAAAGTTTTGTCGTTGAAGTCAGCCGTAAAGCCCAGCTGCGCATAAATCTGGTTGCTAATGTCAGGAATGATCGGCGACAGCAGATAGGCAGCCTGACGTACCGACTCCAGCACTACATACAAGACAACTTCAGTCTCGCTCTGTTTCCCCTGCTTGTACAGACTCCAGGGAGCCTGCTCATCTAAAAATTTATTGCTTGCTTGCACCAGGGCTAGGGTAGCACTGCACGCTTGGCTAAAAGCCAGGTCAGTGTAGGCTTGGGCCACAGTGGTAGTGAGATCAGTCCCAATTGAGCGCAGGGGATGATCTGCTGCGATCGCCTGCGACTCGATATCGGGTACCTTGCTATTGCAGTAGCGGACGGCCATCTTGAGGGTGCGGTTGAGCAAGTTGCCTAGGTCGTTGGCTAGGTCGGCATTGAGGACGTTGACAAAGCGAGTTTGATTGAAGTCGCCATCTTTGCCAAACTCAATTTCTCGCAGGAAGTAGTAGCGCACCGCATCGGAGCCGTAGGCCTTGACTAGCTCGACTGGATCTAGGGTATTGCCCTGGCTTTTGCCCATTTTATGGCCGTCTTTGGTCAAGAAGCCGTGACCGTAAACCCGCTTGGGCAGCGGTAGCCCTGCTGACATCAGCATAGCGGGCCAGTAGACGGCGTGAAAGCGCAGAATATCTTTGCCAATTAGATGGGTATCGACCGGCCACCAGTAGTGGGCAGTGGCTCTTTCGAGACTAGGCGGCTCGCTGGGGTCTTGCAGGGCCGTGATATAGCCCAGGAGCGCGTCAAACCATACGTACAGGGTGTGGTCCGGGTCGGTAGGTACTGGAAATCCCCAGTCGAGGTTGATGCGCGAGATTGAAAAATCTTGCAGACCCCGTTTTACAAAGCTTAGCACTTCGTTGCGGCGCGACTCGGGCTGAATGAACTCGGGACGGTCGGCATAGAGCTGCTCTAGACGCGCCTGATAGGCGGACAGCTTAAAAAAATAGTTAGACTCGTCGCGCCACTCTACGGGCTTGTTGGTGTGAATAGAGCAGTGCTGGTTGGGCAGCAGGTCGCGCTCTTCTTTGAACTCTTCGCAGGAGACGCAGTACCAGCCCTGCTGCTGGCCTTTATAAATGTCTCCACGGTCCCAAACT
>JBARUP010000713.1:0-8763 GCA_049645805.1 Nodosilinea sp. | reverse complement strand
GCCCTCGAGCGCACGCCTCTGGCGAACCGGGTGCGCTGGACGGATAAGCCTGTGGCTATGTCGATTATTCAGGGTCGAGTGGTGGGTCTAGCTCATTTTACCGTGGGCTATATTCTTACCTACGCGGCCTTCTTGATAGCCTCGACCTCTAGTCGCTTTGGCTAGCCAAAGCTAACCAAAGCCTCTGTAGGGTGGGCCGTGCCCAGTGCCCACCCTACATCAACATTTTGAATAACTTGGGATGGTTGAGCGGCTCTCTACGATCGCCCGTTGCCATCTCTCAGGCTTGAGACGGATGGAGACTCTCCGCTTCTCAAGAGTCCTGGTTCTTCGGGGTAGTTGAGCCAGGACTTTTATTGTCTATACAACTGTATCGGATCCAGCACGGGAGAAAACTGTGGTCGACCACCTCTCATTCGGCAGAGGCTATGGCTTTGAAGCAGAGCTAGATTGAAAGACACTACTTTCGATTCATCACGACTGCTTTTGCAAAAGCCCTACCAACCCAGGTATTTTTATGGCCGATGAGAAGAACACGCTAACGAGCGCGGCGGGTATTCCTGTAGCGAGTAATGAAGTATCAAGATCGGCGGGGAAGTACGGTCCTCTGCTGCTTGAAGACTATGCGCTACTTGAGAAGATGGCTCACTTCAACCGGGAGCGCATCCCCGAGCGGGTTGTGCACGCTGTAGGTTCAGGAGCCTACGGCACCTTTACGGTGACCGACGACATCAGCGCCCTCACCAAAGCAAAGCTATTTTCTGAAGTTGGCAAGGAGACAGAAGTCTTCGTACGCTTCTCGAACGTGGCTAAATCAAAGGGCGGCTCTGACATCTACCGCGACCTGCGCGGGTTTTCTATCAAGCTCTACACCGAAGAAGGCAACTGGGACCTAGTTGGCAACAACACCCCAATATTCTTCATGCGCGACCCGATGAAGTTCATGGACTTCATTCGATCGCAGAAGGAGCACCCCCAGGAAAACTGGCGGCAGGACGAGCGCTGGTGGGATTTTTGGTCGCTGGTGCCGGAGAGCCTGCACCAGGTGCTGTGGCTGATGGGCGATCGCGGCGCGCCCATGGGCTGGCGTCACATGAATGGCTACGGCAGCCACACCTTCAGCTTCATCAATGCCGACGACCAGCGGACCTGGGTCAAGTTCCACTTCATAACCGACCAGGGCAACAAGTTCTTCACCGAAGAGCAGTGGATGAAACTCCAGGGAATTGAGCCGCGCTGGGCCACGAAGGATCTGTACAAGTCTATTGACGAGGGCAACTATCCCTCCTGGACGATGCACATTCAGACTATGACCGATGAGCAGGCTGAGAACTTCCCCTGGAACCCCTTCGACCTGACCAAGGTCTGGCCCCACGGCGACTTCCCGCTCCAGCGCGTCGGCAAGCTAGAACTCAATCGCAATCCTGAAGACTACTTTGCCGAAGTTGAGCAGGCCGCGTTCTCGCCAGGCAACGTTGTACCTGGCATATCGTGGTCGCCCGATCGCATGCTGCAAGCGCGGATTATGTCCTATGCAGACGCCCACCGCTATCGTCTGGGCGTCAACTATGAGTCTCTGCCGGTCAACGCGCCCCACGCCACGACGGCCAACACCTCTCACCGAGATGGGCTAATGCAGAGCGACAGCAGCAAAGGCAGCCGCAACAACTTCCATCCCACCCACCACGACTACCCTCAGGTTGATCCCAATGCGGCTGAGCCGACTCATCCCGTGGAAGGGCTGGCCGATCGCATTGAGCTAGATGAGGATGACCACGCCGATCAGGCGCGGATGTTCTATCAGATGCTGAGCGAAGACGAAAAAGGACGGCTGGTGAAGAATATCGCTGGCAGCTTGGGCAAGTGTATGGACACGATTCAGAAGCATCAGCTGGCTCTGTTTCGCACAGTTGACGCCGATCTTGCCGATCGCGTTTCTATGGCGATTGGCGAGGTGAAGCCACCACAGCCCGATCCTATGCCCGCCTCTGTCTAAGGTGAGGGGGGAGCCCCCATCCTTACAATCAGCAGCGCTAGGGCTCTAATCAAAGCACGCGCAGCGCATTGACCTCAGCACCGAAGCCTCACGCGACGCTTCGGTGCTGAGGCTTAGGACGATCGCGGACACTCGCGAATACTATGGAAGACGTCTCTATCGTTGTCTTGGTTAAAAACCGTCAGCGTCACCTACGGAACCTGCTGAGGGGGATGCAGCGACTGACTTACCCTGCCTCAGAGGTGGTGGTTGTACACATGAACGAAGCAGAGCAGCCCCGGCCCATTTTTTTTACGAGCCGCTACGTTTCAGCCCAGGTCGAACATCCGACATCACCCCTTCCCCTAGCCCAGGCTCGCAACCGTGGTGCCTGCCTAGCTCAGGGAAAGAACCTCATTTTTTTAGATGTAGACTGCATTCCCTCAGCTCGGCTTGTGGCCGATTATTGGGCTGCTTTAGCCAAGGCTCCCGCTGCGATCGCCATGGGTGCGGTCTATTACCTCTCTATTCCCCTTTCCAACGACTGGGATGAAACTGCATTGGTAGCAAACAGCCGACCCCACAGCGCCAGAACCTATCTTCAGCCTGGTGCTCTACGGTTCACCCAGGACTATCACTTGTTTTGGTCGCTCAATTTTGCGGTATCTAAAGCGGTGTTTTGTGATCAAATTGGTGGGTTCGACGAGGCGTTTTGCGGCTACGGTGCCGAAGACACAGACTTTGCTATGACCGCTCAGGCCGCCGGGGTGCCTCTGGCCTGGGCTGGCTGCTGCAGCGCGTTTCACCAATATCACGACCACTATTTGCCCCCACTGCAGCACTTCCACGATATCCTTCGCAACGCGACGGTATTTCATCGCAAGTGGGGCTGGTGGCCGATGGAAAAATGGCTAGGGCAGTTTGTGCAAGCGGGCTATATCTGCTGGTCGACGACGGCTAAGCAGATTGAGGTCGTCGCGGCTCCTACGGCAGAGGCGATCGCTGCGGCCCGGCAGTCGTGCTTGCCTCAGCAAACTGCTGAGTGATCAAGGCGGCGGCGCGTTTGGTCCCCTCAGAAGACAGCACCGACTTCCAAGTCTCTACCGCTAAAGATTGGGCCTGATTAATCACCCGCTGCCAATCGCTGCGACGCTCTGGCCAAGCCTCTAGCACCACCGCTAGACGATGGCGAGCCAGCTGGTTAGCCTTGGCCTCCTGCTCATCAAAGAAGCGCCACTCCGGTAGAGCAATGAATGGCTTACGCCAGTAGCCAACCTCTAGAACGCTGTTATTGCCAGCGTTGGCAATCACGATTTGAGCCTGCTGAAGATAGGAGCTAGGATCAGGCACCCGAGGCATAAGCTGAAAGTTTGCGCCCGTTAGTGCCGTGTCGAAGCCAATACCAATCCAGCGGTAGGTAGGGATGAGTTGGGCCGCGATCGCAACGGCGGCAGAGGTAATCTGGCTCGTCCCCTGGCCCCGCATGACCAGTATGTAGGGCAGATCTAAAACCGGGATGGTTGACGGGGGCGACGGAGTAAAGATACCGCCGCCGTAGTGGGTCTTGTCCCGCATCCAGTTGGGCACCCAGTCCTCTTCAAAAGCCTGGGGATAGCTGGCGATTAGGCCTGCAGCAGCGCGATAGCATTGAAGATGGGCCGGATCGTCGCGCTGACCGCTCATCCGCATATACCAGTAGGGAATGCCAGCCAACCGCATGATCATGGCGGTTTCTACACACACATCGATCACCGCCAGGGCGCAGCGATAGCGCTGGCACAGGTCGCAAATCGTCTGTACCCTAAATAGATAGCGGCATCCGGTGCCGTAAGGCATGTGAAGCACATCATCGGCTAGCTGCTGATCGCCATCGGAGCGCAGCAGAGGAACGGGATGAACAGAGTGCTGAGGACTGAGTTCCTTAAATAAGTCAGGACGCTCCGACGCCACTACGACTGGTAGCTCCAGATGTTCAAGAATGGCTTCGGCTCGGCGCGTGTGGCCAGAGCCCTCAGCGTTGACAAAATAGAACAGGCTGTTGTCGGTCATAGCGCTGAAATTGGAAGGCGATCGCGAACTAGCTGCCGGTAAAGACGCGTATAGTTGCGAATCATGGCGTCAACAGAAAACAGCTCTGTAGCCCGGCGACGACAGGCTTGGCGACACAGCTGCTGCGCTTGAGGAATCGCTCTCGCTAGCTCGTCAACATTGTTCTTAGCCACGAGCACCCCGGTTTCTGGAGTTAAAATCTCGGATAATGCCCCTCGCCGAAACCCTGCCACAGGGGTACCGCTGGCCAGAGCCTCGGCGGCTACCAGACCAAAAGGTTCATCCCAGCAGGGAGTGCAGACGAAGACACTAGCTTGAGCGACCTCATTCGCTAGGGTGACGGCATTTAAGCTACCTAAATAGGTGACGTTTCCACCTAGCCAGGGCTTAACTTGCTCCGCGAAATACTTAGAGTCGTGAATCGGTCCGCAAATTTTGAGCGGGACGCTGGCCTGTATCGAGGCTTTAATCGCTAGATGAGTCCCCTTTTCTGGGGCAACTCGACCAAACCAGATCGCGTGCTTTTTTTGCTGACGTAGCGGCAGCCAGACATGGGTATCTACGCCATTGTAAACCAGGGTGGGCGTTAGCTCTGGAACCGCGCGCTGCCAAGCTCGCATAACTGCTTTTGAAACGCCAATGACGCGATGGTTTTTAGCGGCAAGGCTAGCCCTGAATCCGGTAGCCAAACTTGGAAAAGGCGGCGTGTGTAAAACTGTTACCATCGGCATCGGCAGCGATGACGCCATCTTTAGGGGAATGTAGTGCAGGCTGTTGTTATGGACAACGTCGTAATCGCTTTTTTGCAGCAGCTGCATTAGAGCGAGGTATCGCTCCTCTCGATAGTCTGCGATGTTGCCTTTAGAGTTGAATAGGCCAACTGCGGTTGGCCTAAAAGAGGGAATAAATGGCAATGCCTCATCTGTGCCAACTGCTGAATATAGCGTGACGTGGTGACCAGCTTGCTGTAGCTGTCGAGTCAAGCTGCTTGTGTGAGCCTCTAGGCCTCCAGCAAACGGCTCTTTAATTGGGTAGTGAGAATGAGAAATAATAGCTATCTTCACGAATAAATCCTTTACAAACACGAGCAGCGGCTGATTAACAAACAGCAGACTGCGGGAATTAAGCGCCTTTGAAAAGGTGTAATAGCCATCGAATTTGGCCAAAATCATTAGATTTCGGCTGTTTGAACACATTATTATAGCTGTATCATAAATGAGTATTTTTGTTGGTACACTCTCTCTTTAGAAGTAATTTAACTAAGGTTTTCTAGTCGGTAGAGAGCCTTTGTCAAGCTGCGCTGTAAGGCTTTTATGGCAGCAGACTAGCGCACGCTTTGACACCCTGTGCACGACAGCAACATCAGAACGCCGACCCACGCCGTGCCGTGCAACAACACACCCTGTAATGATTGGGAAGACGTGAAGATTTGTCCGTTCAAGAACAACCATCTGAAGACTATCGGCCCTGAGACTAAGGGCCGATAGCAGCACCGCTACCATGCCGAGTCTTAGAAAACTCGCGGCTGAGTCGGTACGACTTTACGTCTGATGCTGAAACTACGTGCAATGGTGGAATTGTTGATCTCGAAATAGCTCAAACTGGTTAGGCGTCGCCGCTGACGGCTCAAGATCGGTTACGTTGGCTGTAGCAAAATTGATGATAAGCTCAGGCGTTCTTTGCACGGTGCGGGCTAATCACTCTCTTCTCCTAAAGCTATGACCTGCTCCAGTCGAATTTTGGTGCTCTTTGCCCACCTCGCTTTGCATAAATCCCGTGTCAACCACCGGCTTGTAGAGGCGATCGCGCCCAAGACTATCGCACCTTGAGCAAGGCCATGCGCGACGACCAAGTTAACTGGGCGGCGCGGAGGATGTGCTTCAGTCTGATGGCTATGACCTGCCCCGCGAGGTCGATCAGGCTTGGGATACAACGGCGCTGAGGAAGCACGGAGTGTAAGGCCGTAGTCGCGTGCCATAGCAAGGTCTCCTTCCGAATAGGGGGTGACCAAGCAGGATTTGGTATAAGGCGCGAATTTGGACAGGGGCAAACGGTCGTTTGCCATTGCGAGAGGCATTAATTCTTTGATTCAGACCTGCGTACAGCAACCCCATTTTTGTCTCACCGCCGCTAGGGAGTAAGTAGCTGGGCTAATTCAAATGTAGGATGGGTTAGCGGTAGCGTAACCCATGCGGGCGTTGGGTTTCGTTCCTCAACCGCAACCTACACGGTCTTATATTTGATTGGGTCTTCCTACTTAGGAGGAAGTTGCAGCTCAATGCCGACTTTGTTGCCTAGCTCGATGACTTCATCGGCAAAGTCATTGGCGGCAGTGACCCCGCCCGCGATCGCCGACGCGGCCAGGGCTAGAGCCGTTAGCCGCTTCCTCAACCTGGGCCAGTTGCGCTGGTTGTCGGGCTTTTTGATTTCTTCTTCTACATCGTCGATATCGATGATGAGATCGTCTTGCACGGCTTGGGGAAGCTGAGCAGCGGTCTGACGCAGATGGGCAATGATTTGCAGCAGTTCGGCGGTGCTGGTGCCGGTAGTTTGAGTGAAGCCTGTGGCGGTGATCTGGGCACTGTCGCTGGCTTCGTTGACCAGGTTGCCAATGTTGGCGTCAGAAACCTGGTTGCCGATTTTGTCACCTGTGACTTTATCGCCTGAGACTTTGTCGCCAGCGATGTTGTCGCCGCTGCCGTACTGGTGAATGGTGTTTTCCATAGCTAAGAAAGGGGGTGAAACATCGTTGGCAGAGTAGTAAAGCTTGAGCAATTGGCTGGTGTGCAGGGGCAGCATGACAACGGCCAGAGTGCCGACTTGCCCAGCGGTGAGGTTGTGCTCAGGTATGTCGTGCTTGAGGGCAACATCATCTAATAACTGAAATTGAGTTATGGCCGTAGCCATGGTAGCGATCGCTCAACTAAGCACTTGAAGGACAGTCTCGCTAGGGTTGAAGAGCTGGCGCTTCGAGGCGTTGAGAAACTCTATGCTGACCGGGTTTTCGTTTTCGTCGTAGCTAACAATCACCCCACCCGGTTCAGAAATGGCATTGTAGGGCGGCGCATCTTTCATGATGAAAATTAGCACGTCGGCTTCAGTATCGTATTTTACTTTCATACTAGTTCTCCTTCCAATAGCGGTTTACTTGATTGGTCCAGTCCAGAGTGATGATTCGTCTGGTGCCAGCCACATCAGCAAAGGGAACCCGCAATAGCCCCTTACCTCGCCTTACCTGAGCAACAGAAATATCATCTTCAATAACGATGTGTTGTGGATCTCTGACGACGGCTTCAACCTCCTCGCGGGTAATGCCTAACCGCTGTTGCCACTGTTTTTGGCGTTCCTCTGCGTGCTTTGTCTAGAAAATTTGCATGGGGTTGGCGGCTAAAGATGGTGGGCGCTGCCCACCCTACGATGAGGAGTGTTTATCACCCCGAACCAGATCGCCTCCTACATTATCTCCGCTGCCGTGCTGGTGGGTGGCGCGGCTGCCCTGGTGGATGTTGAGGTGAATATCGCCGTAGCGCTCTTCGATATCTAGGCCGCGTTCTTTGAGGTCGCGCTGCTGGCGGCGGGCTTCTACGGGTTCGTAGCCGTCGAGGATTTGGCGTAGGTTGACTCGAATGCGGAGCTTGCCGATGGGATAGTCCTGCACGCCCATAGCCTCTAGCCCAATGAGTTCTTGGTAGTCGAGGGGAGGGTGGTCGGGATGGTTGGGGACGGGTACCCATTCGGTGACCTCTAGGTCGCCAAAGCTCTTGTGGATTTTGGTGAAGGTGTCGCGGATCAGGGCCAAGAAGACGCGGCGGGTGGTTTCGCGATCGCTAATAGAAATAAAGATTTTTTTGTCTTCGGGGTCGGCTCTAACGCGGGCAATGTTGCAGGGTTCGTCGCCTTCGCAGTAGGCCAGCATGACGCCGCTGCGCCAGCAGGTCTGCTCGTGGATTTTTTCGTGGCTAAGCACGATAAACCGCGACAGCACGCTCTCGGGCAAAATGCGATAGTGGTACTGAAACTCTAGGGTATCGCCCTCTAGCCCGGTGTCGTCGGGTTCGTCTTTAGGCAGCAGGCCGGGGATGAGAAAGCGGGGCCGGGGGCAGTCGGGCAGGGCAAAGCAGAGCTGAAACTCCTGCATGAGTTCGGTCAGGTAGCGGTGGCGACTGGCGGGGTAGCGCTGGGGGTCGAGCACCCGAACCAGGTCGTCAGTGTCGAGGATGCCTTTGCTGGTGGTTTTGAGGGTTTCGTCGCTGAGCAGGGCGTAGATGCCCTCGGTGACCCAGTCGGGGTTGAGCACGTTGGTGCTTTGCAAAATGGGGTGGTCGCGAAAGTTGAGCACCAGGCCCAGGTTGTGGAGCAGATCGATGAGCTGGGTTTGGTCGCGTTCTGCGGGAATTTGGTTTTGGTAGCAGATGCCGATGTATTGGCTGTAGCTAATAAAGTCTTTGTCTAGGGCTTCGAGCTGTTCTTTGACCTCAAACCAGGAGAGGGGCAGCAGGTTGTAAACATCGTGGAGCTGGCCAACTTCTTTGGTGATGGCTGCTCGCAGCTCATCATTGCCGCCGCCGCTCTGGCAGGAGGTTTCAAGAATGGCGCGAATGTTGGGATATTTTTCGCGCAGGGCTTTGCGGTTGATGTCGAAGGGCTGCTCGTCTTTTTTGTTGCCGACAATGATGACGGGCGACTCGCTGCCAAAGCTCTGGATTAGCTTCAGCCAGTATTCGATCCGGTTTTCGTCT
>JBARUP010000712.1:0-9746 GCA_049645805.1 Nodosilinea sp. | reverse complement strand
TTTTGACTCCAATGAGGTGATGCTGACCCGTCTGCAAGCGGGCGGTGGCGATGCCTACAGCCTGATCTACCCCTCTGACTACATGGTGTCAGAAATGATCGACCTGGGCCTGCTCGCTGAGCTTGATCAGAGCCGCATTACGGGCTTAGACAACCTCAAAACCAAGTGGAAAGACCCGGCCTACGATCCCAACAACACCCACAGCGTTCCCTTCTGCTGGGGAACTACGGGCCTGCTCTTCAACCGCGAGGCGGCCCCTGGCGAACCCGCCGACTGGGACTACCTATGGGACAACCAGACCGCTCTCTCCCGCCGCATTACCATGCTCGACGATATGCGCGAAACCCTGGGCGCTACCCTCAAATCGCTGGGCTATTCCTACAATTCTAACGACCCAGAGGAGATTGAGGCCGCCTACAACCGCCTGCTTGAGCTCAGGCCCGATATTGCCGCATTTAAGACTACAGGCTTTGAAAATGAGCTGCTGGGTGGCGACCTCAGCGTGTCAATGGCCTACTCTAGCGATGCGATCGCCCTCACCCTCGAAGACGAGCGGATGGAGTACATCATTCCCTCTAGCGGAGCGTCGCTGTGGACCGATACCCTGGCGATTCCCGCTGCTGCTCCCAACGTTGATGCCGCCTACCAGTGGATCAACTTTATGCTGGACCCCGAGGTGGCTGGGGCAGCCGTAGAGCGTCTGTTCTTTGCTACCGCTAACCAGGCTGCCTTCGACCTCCTACCCGACGATATTCAAACCAATGAAGACCTCTACCCTGCCGAGTCTGTTCTAGCCAAAAGCGAAGGCATTGTTGCCGTAGACACCGCCAGTACCGATCTGTTTGACCAGTTTTGGACCGAAGTTACCAGCGCTTAGGGGGAGCAAGTGGGTGGGTAGGTGAGCGTCTGGATTCGATAAAATCCTCGCCGTCCTCACCGACCTCACTAACTCATCTACCTCACCTACCTCACCTTCCCCATGGCCCCTACCTCCGTTCCATCGCGCTCCTGGACCGCGCGCTTCGCTCCCCGGCGCTGGCTAAGGCCAGTGCTGCTGCTGGGGCCAGCCGGGGTATGGCTGCTGCTGCTGATGGTGCTGCCCACCCTGCTTATTCTCGAGGTCAGTTTGGTGCCGGGGCTGCGCCTAGGGCAGCCTAGCGGAGGCTACGGGCTGGGCAACTATCTGCAAATTTTTCAGCCGGTCTACCTGCGGGTGATTGGGCGATCGCTGACCTTTGCTTTAGGATCTACGGCGCTGTGCCTACTGCTGGGGTTTCCGGTGGCCTACTGGCTAGCGCTGATGTCGCCCCAGCGCTGGCGCAATCTGCTGGTGGTAGGGTTCATTTTGCCGCTGTGGACATCGTCGCTGCTGCGGGCCTACGCCTGGTCGGCAATCTTGCGCCCCAGTGGCGTACTGAATACTCTGCTTACCGGCCTAGGGCTGCCCACTCAAAACTGGCTCAACACGCCTACGGCAGTGTTTATTGGCCTGACCTACAGCTTTTTGCCCTACATGGTGCTAATTCTGTACGCCTCTCTCGAAAAGCTCGACATTCGCCTCCTAGAAGCGGCGGCTGATTTAGGTGCAACCCCAGCCCAGAGCTTTTGGAAAATTACCGTACCCCAGATTCTGCCCGGCATTGCCGCTGGGTCTTTGCTGGTGTTTATCAGCACCCTAGGTGACTTTGTGGTGCCTACGCTGCTGGGTGGAGCCTCATCAATGAATATTTCGCGGCTGATCTACAACCAGTTTCTCGGCCCTACCCGCGCTTGGGGCTTTGGCTCAGCTCTCAGCATGGTGCTAATTTTGGCGGTGAGCCTGGCGATCGCCCTGCTCCTGCGCTACGGCGACAAAAATTCTGTATCTGAAACCTGATCTAGAAGGTGCATCGCTATCTCTCTGCCCTTCTCACATCACCTGCTCCCCCCAACCTATCTACTCATGTCCGCCGCCCGCCCCATTACCTGGCCCAGCTTCTTTACCGCCTTGATGTACGCCTTTATGTACATCCCCATTGTTGTGCTGGGGGTATATAGCTTTAACGACTCGCGCTACAGCGCTAGTTGGGAAGGGTTTAGTCTGCGGTGGTACCGGGCGCTGTTTAGCGATCGCCGCCTGCTGTCGGCGCTGCAAGATAGCCTGACCATTGCGATCGTGGCCGTAGGGATTTCGGCCATATTAGGCACGCTGATGGCCGTTGGCCTAGCCCGCTACCGGTTTAGGGGTAAGGGTCTGTATCGAGGGGTGTCTTACCTGCCGCTGATTGTGCCCGATATTGCGATCGCGGTGGCTACCCTAGTGTTCTTGGCGTCGGTGGCGGTGCCGCTGAGTTTGGGTACTATCATTGCCGCACATATGGTGTTTTGCCTAGCCTACATCGGGGTAGTCGTGTCGAGCCGTCTTCAGCGCCTCGATCCCAATCTTGAAGAAGCCGCCCTAGACTTAGGTGCTACTCCGACCCAGGCTCTGATCAAGGTGCTAATTCCTCAGCTAGCACCGGCTATCGTGGCGGGCTGTCTACTGGCCTTTGTGCTCAGCATGGATGATTTATTGATCTCTAGCTTTACCGCTGGGGGTGGTGCCAACCCGCTACCCATTGAGATTTTTAGCCGGGTACGAACCGGCGTTAAGCCCGACATCAACGCTCTCAGCGTAGTTCTCATCCTGGGCTCGGCCCTGCTGGCAGGCCTGGCAGAATACATGCGCTACTGGGGCGATCGCCAGCGGCGAAATCCCTAAAATTCTGTTCTAGTCACCTTTTGCATAGGAACAAAAGGAGAAGGCCCGATATCTATATCTGGAGCCTAAAAGGTCAGGATGCTCCAGGTATTGCTGCCAAGTTAGAAGTAATCCTACAGATGAATTCACTGCAAGATGCGTCTTTAGTGATCCAAACCACACTTTGGCCTGCTGATGATCACATCTAGATAAGACAACGATCACAGCTAGCCAGAGGCCACATCACAGTCAAGTTCGGGGCGTTAGGCGATAGTGAGTGTATCCTCAAATCGTTCAGGTTTCTCCCATGCCCCAAACCACTAGCCGATCGCTTAAAGCCATCGTTGACAAAATCTTTGCGGAGCGACGCATCAGCCGCCAGGTGCAGCGGGAGCTTATGGACGTGCTGCTAAGCCAAACTACTCTCAGCAACCAGGACCACGCCACGGCTCAGCGCGTGTTCGACGCTATTCGGCAGGGACGGCTGCGGGTGATTGACTAATGCTTTGGTAGCTTTGTATAAGCTACCAAAGCATTAGCAGCCGCGCAGTCAACCGCGACAATTCTGCCCTAGAACGAGCTGTTTATATAGACAGGTTTCAATTATGTCTCCTGGTGGATGAGGTGCCATAACAGATTTGCTAACCTACCCTTACCAGTTAATTTTAGTAGAGGTAATGTATGACTAACGAATCTGAGCAGGCAGCGGGCATTGTACCAGACCAGGTTGCTGAGCAAACAGAGAAGCTTTCTGATCAAGCTGCTGACCAAGTCCAAGCAGCTAAGTCTGTAGTCACTGAACCGCTTCCCACTCCCCCCGCAATGTCTGGTAGTCAGGCTACTGCCGAAGAGCTATTGAAAAGACTAAACTGGGGCGAGCCTGCCTTAACTATTATTGATGCGCGCAGCCGTGAAGCGTTCAACGCAGAGCGTATTACTGGCGCAATGTCTCGTGATCAAATTTCTGATGCGACTGACTCTAGTTTAGGGTATGAGCGCGATATTTATATCTATGGCGATGGTGCCTCAGAGGTGGGGAACCAGCTTAGCCAGGCAGGGTATAAAAAAGTTGCTCTCCTGCAGGGCGGACTAGCGGCATGGAAAGCTATTGGCGGACCAACTGAAGGCGTAGAAGCCTTCCCTTCGCCCGCAGGCGCAAAGGTCTAAGCTAAAGCAATTAGTGAAGAATGCACGCTGCTGCCATTCGAAGCCCCCTTTACCAACTAACTAGGTAAAGGGGGCATGTTTTTCTTCAATATAAAAAGGCCATTGTGCGTTTGCGACTCTAGCCACGACTATCCCGCCATTAGGCGATCGCGCCTAGGGAAACTACCCTTCTTTACCCTCTTCCGGCTTCACTGTGGGAACGAAGTCAGGTTTTTCCTTGTCTTCCCAACCGGCAGGGCGCTTCGAGTTGTACCAGGCGATTGAGCCGATAGTTACCGCTGCCACAAACCCCACTACGCCAACCACTACCAGAGATGATGACGCTAGCGCCTCGCTCTCAACCGCAAAATAGAGTGCCATAGCTTAGTAGTCTCCTAAATCAGTTGTCTATTATCCTACGACGATAGGTCAGTCAGTAGATCATCCTCAAGTGTGACCCTTTCGTCCTAGCCGCCTTCAGCCAAGCGTCCATCTATGCCCTAGGCCTATTCCCCACCATCAGGAGCTGGGGGGGCTGCTAGGGGCGGCGGCGGTGCCACAATGGGGGGCGGAGCTGGAGCCGGGGCAACTGGAGCCGGGGGAGCAGCCGGAGCGGATGGAGCCGGGGCTGCTGGAGCGGTAGTGTTAACCGGGCGCGGTGCGGGGGCCGGAGCAGGCGCGGGCGCAGACGGTTGAGGAGCAGCTGGAGCAGGCGCGGCGGCAGGGGCTGTGCTTCTAGTATTGGTACTATTGCTACTGCTGCCGGACGAACTACCGCCAGGCAAACTGCCGCCAGACGAACTGCTGCTAGACGGCCTGCTGTTAGACGTAGAAGAGCTGCGGCGCTCAGAGCGTCTGGAGGTTTGTCGGCTCTGCCCCCCGGAGCCAGTTGCCGACTCCGACGACCTAGACGGCGCGCTATCGGCAATCACTTTGCCAGGTTTAACTGGACTAAGGGTGATAGTTCCCTCACGTCCGCCCAAGCGAGGCAGGCTAGGAAAATCTTCAGACGGGATATCGTCGGTGAGCTGGGCCATAAAGTCGCGCCAAACGGCGGCAGCCATGCTGCTAGCCCCCCGAGTAGGCGTGTTGTCGTCGTTGCCCATCCACACTCCAGCAGCTAGCTGAGGAACGTAGCCTACAAACCAGAGATCACGGTATTCCTCGGAAGTACCTGTTTTACCAGCCACCGGACGACCTAGGTAAGCATTACTTCCTGTTCCCCCTTCTACAACCCCGCGCAGCATCCAGGTCATAATGGCAGCAGAGTCGGCATCGATAGCCTGTACCAGTTCATTAGGCCGCTCGTAGATCACCTCACCGTTACTATCAAGCACTCGACGAATACCGTGGGCAGGGCGATGTACTCCCTTATTGGCCAGAGTACCGTAGGCGCTGGTTAGCTCTAGCAAATTTACCTCAGACGTGCCCAGGGCCAGGGAGTAGGCGGATAGCAGCGGAGACTCAATGCCCATCCGCTGCGCCAGCTGAACAACCGGGTCAAAGCCCACATCGACCAGTAGCTTAACTGCAACAATGTTGACGGAGTTGCGCAGCGCCTGGATTAATTCCATACCGCCGCTGTAATTTTCGCCGTAGTTCTTAGGCTCGTAGCCGTCAACCACGTAGCGGGCATCCATGTAGTTCTTGTAGGGTGATACGCCCCCGGCAACCGCTGCGGCGTAGACAAAGGTTTTGAATGTTGACCCAGGCTGACGCTGCGCCTGGGTAACCCGGTTGAACTGGTTTTCGCTGGTGAAGTCAGTACCGCCCACCATGGCTTTAATTTCGCCGTTGCGAGGGTCAACGGCTACGAGCGAAACCTGCCCGACCCGCTGCCATCTACTGTAGCGATCGACAGCCTCTTCAACGGTTTTCTCGGCGCGGCGTTGCCAAACCACATTCATCGTGGTTTCAACCGTCAGTCCACCCGCTTCTAGCTGGTCAGGGGTTAGCAGGTCTCCGAGCTGCTTTTCAACGTAAATCGTGAAGTAGGGGAACTCGCTGTAAAGAAACTTAGGCTGGTTGGGAGTGACTTCTACGCTGGCATTGATAGCCTCTTCAGCCTCGCCTCCCGCAATAGCATCAGTGGCTAGCATGCGGCGAATTACTCGATTGCGCTGGCTAAGCGCCGCCTCCGCATCCACCGCTGGGGAGTACAGGCTGGGGGCCGGGGCCATGCCGGCAATCATGGCTGACTCAGCGACGGTAAGCTGATCGATAGTTTTGCCAAAGTAGATCCAGGCCGCGTCGGCTACGCCGTAGGCACCAGATCCTAGATACACCAGATTCAGGTAGCGCTCAATAATCTGCTCTTTAGTCAAACTCTGCTCAAGCTTGACAGCCATTAGGGCTTCCTTGAACTTGCGCTGGTAGCTGCGCTCCTGATCGAGAAAGACAATGCGCGCCAGCTGCTGCGTAATGGTGCTGGCCCCTTCAACCGTTTCACGCCTTTGCAGATTAGTAATGACGGCACGGGCGATGCCCCGGTAGTCGACCCCGTTGTGCTCGTAAAAGCGCTGGTCTTCAGAGGCAATAAATGCGTCTACTAAGAACTTTGGAATGTTGTCGTAGGTAATCGTTTCTCGGCTAGCCGGACCAAGCTTCTGCAAAATTACCCCGTCGGCAGACACCATGGTTACGGTGCCGTCGCGCTGGTAGGTCAGAGCTGTGTTGGAGTCAGGCAGCGCAGCATTGGTGGCCTCGAACACTCGGATCACCCGCGTGCTCCCGCCAGCGATGCTCGCTCCCGCCAGCAGCACAACCCAAAATAAAGGTCGCAAGAACAGCGGTCGGTAGCGACGCGGCGGTATGACAGACTGCTCGAAGGGGGAATCCTGCGGCTCGACCACTTGCTGTGCTGTAGCTTTAGAAGAAGTTAGATCTACGCCAGTGAGCTTGCGCTCCGCAGTTCTGCGCCTTGCTGAACGCGATGGCTTCTTCGTAGGAAACGACAGCCAGGTTAACCAAGATTGAGCCATAGCACCGTTGCCCTTCACGTCCTCTGTGAACTGTATGGGGTTTCGACCATTTCTTCAAGGGTATTGCCTTGATTTGGTAGATCCCCTAGATTGCGTGCCCCAGAGCCAGACCTGTCACCAGCATGCCTAAAACCAAGAAAGGCTGGGCGCTGGCCTGGTATTTGACGTCATTACCCAGCGGATCGCGCAGAAAGTACATATCTTGAAAGGTGATCTGAGGGATGATCAGCAGAATTAGTAGTACCGCGTAGAGATTCTGGTGAATAGCCGCAAGGTAGGCGGCTACGCCTCCCTGAAAGATATCAATAGCCAGCACGCAAATCCAGGCGGCGGTGCTAACGCCAAACATTACAGGCAGCGACTTCAGCCCCATTTGGCGATCGCCCTCCACGCTCTTGAAGTCATTGACTACGGCAATACCCAAGCCCGCTAGGCTGTAAAACAGCGTGAGTACTACAATCTGCCAGGTCAAGTCACCAAATAGAGCATGGCCTGCCCACCACGGCAGGGCAATGTAGCTAGCTCCCAGGGCGTAGTTACCTAGCCAGCCGTTTTGCTTGAGCTTGAGGGGCGGGGCTGAGTAGATGTACGACACAAGCGAGCCCCCCAGGGCCAAAGCAGTGATAGTGGGAAAGCTGTGGTTAGCCCAGCGATCAAGAGCAAAGGCCACCGCTATGCCAGCTATCAGCAAGACCAAAATTTGGGTCGCTACCTGGGGAATCGAGATTGCTCCCGAGGGAATAGGGCGATAGGGCTCGTTGATGGCGTCAATGTCGCGGTCGTAGAAGTCGTTGAGGGTTTGAGTGTAACCGGTCAGCAGCGGCCCTGACAGCAGCATGCAGGCGGCGGCAATCAGCACATACTCTAAGCTCCAGCGATAGTTGCCCGAAGATGCTGCCCCGCAGACTACCCCCCAGATTAGGGGAATCCAGGTAATGGGCTTCATCAGCTGAAGACGAATCTTCCAAATCGAGGTCTCGCCTGACTTAGCCCCTTTCATACCCAGCAGCTGACGAGTCGCGTTGCCTTGAGCAGCAGCTTCCGGCGCGGTTTCGTTGAGGGTGCCTTCAGCCGAAGATGCGTCTGAGGCATCGTTGATCGGAGGGGAAGGTAATTCAGCCATGATGTCGTGAAACTGCTAGAGGTTAATAGAACTCGGGCGATCGCGATCTCTACTCACGGTGCCACATTTTTCGGCTTAGGACCAAACCTCGGCTACAACTAAGAGGATTTTGCTGTCAACCGATGACATAGATATTCGTCAGACCTAAACCGATCGCTTTAGCTGAAAGAAATCACTAGGTGCTGATCCTGAAACTTCGCCCCTGTCACCGCCTTGCCCTGAAGGGCCGCAGGCAGCAGCAGATTGCGCCGCTGGTCACCGGCTTCAATGGTAACCTCAGGGCCGTACTGGGTGAGCTTGACCTGAGTTTTGTCGAAGCTGGGCAGAAATAGCCGCACGGTTTTGGCTGCCACATCTACGCTGACCGGGCGAGGGGCTCTCGCCGCCCACTGAGCGGGATCGGGTAAGGCCGCGATCGCGGCCTCCCAGCCCTGTTCTACTACCTGGGGTAGCGCTACCTCGGGCAGGGGCGCAAAGGCTTCCTGGTCATCGCTCAGTTCGCCACCGTTAACCACGACACCACCTACGGTAAGGCCGATCTGCTGGGCACTGCCCCACAGGTAGCGGGCGGTGGCCACGGCCCCAGGCGCGGGCGTCGTGACCAAAAAAGCCGCCATTCGACTGGGATCGGTGACCGCCTGACGACCTTCTTCTAGCTGCGATTGCACCTGCCCGGCGGGCTGATCAAGCACATCTCCTGACCAGTCGACCGCCAGCACCGACGAGGCCATAGGCTGCAAGAAGGGCAACAGTACCTTGCCCACGTCCGACTGCTGAAATACGCCGCGAAACCGCCTGAGATACCAGTCTAAAATTTCGGGCATGCCCAGCATGCGCAGGGTTGCTAGGGCATCGCTGCCGTCGTAGACGATCACATCGTAGCGATCGCTAGCATCGTACTGTCGTAGCGCATTCAAGGCCAGAGCGCTGTCCATACCGGGCATCACTCCCAGCTCTTGGCCATAGACCGCCTTCAAAAAAGGCGTGCGTAAATACTGGGCCTCAAGGGTTTTCACCTCATCCCAGCTCTTCTCTAGCTGCGCTGCTGCCTGAAACTGCATAGCCCACAGGTTAGCTTCTAGTTCAGCTGGCGCTGCCCCTAGGGGCTGGCCTAGCAGCAGCGCCGGGGCCGGGGTTACGTCTTGAATAATCAGCAGCACTCGCTCACCAGCTCGCGCCCGCTGCTTAGCGGCAGCGATAGCTGCGGTGGTGCTGCCGCTGCCGCCCTTACCTAAATAGGTGAGAATTAATGCCATAGAACTGGGGCCTACGTGTTTTGCTAGTGCGGGTTCCGCTTAGAGAAGCCTGGCCCAGAAAACTATTTCCAAAGTCCCATCACTTCACCTGAGACAAGTGAGGCTTAAGGATTTAGATTTCTCTGAGCTAGCCGTTACGGAGATCGCTACTTCGAAATCTGTTTAGATTTTAGTGGCCAAGAAACTGTCGCCCATCCCCCCGAGGGCGGGAGCAGTCAGAATTTCCCTTAGAATCTCGCAGCGCCAGGCTCAGTTCACCAAAGCTATCGAGCTGTCCCCCATTCCTGCGCCTGCTACTGAATGGGGGACAGCTCGTCTTCAAAGAACCAGGTCGTGTAGCGGTTGTCAAACTCCACTACAACGCCCACACCGCTGCCATCCACCATCCTGAACTGGCTCACGATGCCCTGCTTGCCGAGGTAAGATGCTACATCCCTCGAAACCCGATCGCGGAGACGGGATACCTTAACTTTCTGGCCAATCTCTAAACCCATGTTTACCGAGGGCTCCAACTGCATATC
>JBARUP010000711.1:0-14124 GCA_049645805.1 Nodosilinea sp. | reverse complement strand
GCAGCCAAAAGGGCACAGCTAATAGTGAGGCCGCCGTGAGCAGACCCAAAATAAGCAGATACCGTACGCTGTTGGCATCAAAAGTGCGTCGGTTGACGACCAGCCCCTTGGCGGTAACGTTGAAGCTGCCTAGTTTTGGGTTGACCAGAGCCAGCATCGTCACAATGCCCGCCTGAAACGACATGGCAAACTCATAGATCTCGTTCCAGAACGAAAACCGCACCCGCTTATAGGGAATATGGTTAGTCTGCATCGACAGCACGATGTGGGGTAGGGCATAGAACAGCGTCTCAATGCCTAGTCCTTTAACCGAGTTGATGCTGAACAGCAGAAATAGAGTCGGAGCCAGCGCGTACATCAGGCGGGGAAAGCCGTAGAAAAAGTGCGAGGTGGCGCTGAAGTAGCAGATTCGCTGGGGCAGCGACAGCTTGAGCTTGCGGTTAAACAGCGGATTCTCAAGCCGCAAAATCTGGGCCATGCCCCGGGCCCACCGCACCTGCTGACCCACATAGGCTGAGAACTTCTCCGGGGCCAGCCCCGCCACCATAATCTTGTCGTAGTAGATAGTGCTGTAGCCCAGCGAGTGCAGTCGTAGAGCGGTATGGCAGTCTTCGGTAACGGTCTCGGTGGCAATTCCCCCTATTTCTAGCAGGTGCATGCGGCGCACTACCGCCGCCGAGCCGCAAAAGAAGGCGGCATTCCAGGCGTCGTTACCTTTTTGCAGCACCTTGTAGAACAGCTCGTTACCTACGGGAACCTGGCCCTGGGTGAGCAGGTTACGCTCGAAGGGATCGGGGTTGTAAAACCAGTGGGGCGTTTGCACCAGAGCCACGGTCTGATCGAGAAAGAAACCTACGGTTTCTTGCAGAAAGCCGCGCACGGGAATGTGGTCGCAGTCTAAAATCAGCACCAGATCGCCCATGGTTCGCTCTAGGGCGGTGTTGATATTGCCCGCCTTGGCGTGGTCGTTATTGTCGCGGATCAGTAGCGATGCCCCGAGCTCATCGCAGATGGCCTGTAGCTCAGCCCGTCGCTCGGGATACTTGCGTCCGTCATCAAGCACGTACACGTGCTTTTTCTCCAGAGGGTACTCAATTGCCACCGCCGCCACCACGGTTTTGCGCACGATCGCCACATCTTCGTCGTAGGTGGGAATGTAGACATCTACCGTGGGCCACTGGGCCGGAGGAATGGGGGCCAGGTCGACTGACTTGCGATCGCGCAGCCGTAGGGTTTGAAAGTACGACAAAAACAGCGTTCCCAGAGCGTACAGCTCGGCGGCAAACAGCAGCAGCGAGAAGACGGCATCTAAAGGCGTATCCAGGTTAAGGGTATAGCGGGTGCGGTAGTAGAGATAGCGCAGGGTTGTCATGCTGCTGAGGACAACCATAAACAGGTGCAGCCGCTCGCGAGCGCCGCTGCTGTCGGCATGGCTATCCTCCAGGTCCAGAACGCTGTAGCCTAGAACGATTAGCAGCACCGCTACAATTCCCTGCTGCCAGATTGCCGGGTGGGCTGTCAGCAGCGGCTTGGTCAGCAGCCCCAGGCAGACTAACAGCAGCAGCATCTGCCACTGCCTCAGATAACGGGTCAGCGTGTAGACGCGATCGGGCAGGGTTTTGGTCAACCAGTGGTAGAGGGGAGGGTTGGGGTGGAGCATGGCGAGAGGGGAAGAGGGTAGGTGGGCACGTGGGGTGAAGTTCAAAGTTCAGAGTTCAGAGTTCAAAATTCAAAATTTTGAACTCTGAACTCTGAATACTTACTCGCCTGCGCTTCGTCGTAGCACCGCCTGCGCGGCTCCGTAGAGCAGCAGCGCTAGGGCTACCGTGGCGGGCACAATAAACATCCAGTTGTAGCGAGTGATTTGCCAGAGCCAGGGGGAGGCTGCGGTGGTGGCAAGCTGCACCTGGGGCGACTGACGCAGGGTCGCTAGGCGATAGTCGGCGCTGGTGTAGGGGTCGGGGTCGGGCACTTGAGCGCTGACCAGTACGGTATCGCCCTCAATCTGGTAGAAGAGGGGGTCGTAGCGCAGCAGGTCGGTGACCTGAGCCAGGCCGGTATTGTCGCGCCCGCTGAGCGCTAGCAGCACTCGCTGAGAGTTCCAGGGCGAAATCACCGACTTCATCACCCCTTCGCCATCGGGCAGAGGCTGCACCTGGGTCTGGCCCCACTGGCGGGTACCGCTGCCCTGCAGAGTAAAGCCGTCTTCTGTCAGTAGTTCAGGCAGAGGAAAGCGGGGCTGAGCGCCGATCGCAACCAGGTTTTTTTCGTCTCGGTCTGCCTCAGGAAGATCGCCCTGGCGATAAACGGCCAGCTGTACAGAATCGGCCTGGCTGAGGCGACCTAGGCGTTCGGCCAGCTCTAGCAACACCGTGACGTCGGTATCGTTGGGGGCTGTAGGCAGCACCACCGCCGTAGCTGAGAGATCCTGCGGGGCGGTGAAGGGGTAGCCTGTTTTGAACAGGTCTAGATCGGGCAAGCTGGTAACAGCGTCGCGGGTCAGGCTGAAGCTGGTGTCGGTGTGAATGGTGCCCCAGAGCTGCTGGTCGGTCACCCGGCTGCACGAGCGGCGCTCGCGGGGGTCGAGGCGAAAGTTGACCTGAAGCTTGGAGGTTGGGGTAACGCGACCAGCTGGCAGCTCTACATCTAGAGTGCGGCGTTTGGCTCCTGCCACCTCCGTCAGCCTTTCCCCGGCAATAGATACGCCGTCTAGTTCCACATCCACCAGCGAGGTGAGCGGATTAATTTGAGGGCCGTAGCTGTAGGAGAGGCGCATTTTGCTGCCTCGCAGCAGGCGATCGTCGGGCAGCGCCTTGAAGCCAATTTCCATTGCTGGCGCTTGGGAGCCGCGCACGGTCATTTCATCTAGGGGCTGACCGGTAGGGGTGGTCAGGTCGGTCAGTAAAAAGTTGTCATCTTCGGGCAGATAGCCAGGCCACTGGCGAGGCGGCGGCGATGGCAGTTCCTCCGCTTCGTTGACTACGATGCCGTGGCCAGTGGCGATCTTCTGCTGGGGCTGTACTAGGTACCGCACTGCTTTGGCGACTCCAGCCTCATCGTTACCGGTAACCACTAGCACAGGCGAGCTATCATCTGCCGCTGTAGCCCACATCAGCAGACCCGATGCTTCGGGCAGCGGCTTGCCCGCATCATCTACAAACTTGCCGGCTTTTAGAGTAAACGGCAGGGTCAGTTCTGCTAGGGCAGGCTGCTGCGCTGGCGTTCCTAAAATCACTAGCCGTTCTTCGGTGTCTAGGTCATCTAGCGCCTTTACCAAACGAGTGTCGAGAGGACGGTATTGGGCCGTGCGGCCCAGGTAGGTTTGCAGCTTTGCCGTGTCCGTTAGCCAGGCGCTGTCGGTTTCAGCGGGCTGTAGGTAGGCAACACGATTGGTTTCTAGACTCAGCGTGTCAAACAGTGGGTAAGGAAACTGGCTAAAGTCCGGGGTGATTGCCTGGGGCGTGTAGTCGAACACTAGCTTGGAGTCGGGCAGCACCTCGGTCCACAGCGAGGGGTCGTAGGGGTCTTGGGTGCAGGTGGGAGAATTATTTTGCAGGGCGGCCAGCCGCAGCTCGTTGTCGTCTCGAATCAGGTCAGCGGGCACTTCTAGAACCGCGTCGCCAATCTCGCCCATGGGCTGGTTGAGGGGCAGACTGCCAATGCTGCTGCCGTTGACCAGCACCGTAAGGTTGGAGCGAGTAGCGTAGAGGGCGGCGGAGTGACGGTAGCGCAGCAGCACCTTGACCGATTTTGGTTTCCAGTTGCGAGGGCGGGTGAAGTGCAGCCGCTGCTCGTCGTAGATGCCGCTAAAGCGAAGGCGATTGCCGACTACCGGGCTGCGGTTGAACTCGAGCACGTACTGACCTGGTTTGCCGGGGGCAATGACCGGGGCTGCGGGTAAATCGGTGGGTAGAGTAATTTCCGCTAGGGCAGGGGCGTCAGCGGGGGAAGCAGTCTCCTGGGCCAGCAGGGGTTGACCGGTAACCAGCAGCAGAGTAGTGAGGTAAAGCGCCAGGCGACGGCAGGCGCGGAGAGATAGGGGAAAGGGCATGGCGGGAGGGTAGAGGGTAGAGGGCAGGTGGGTGGTCGGGTAAGGGGAATTACGGGCTGCACGATCCGCCAGCGGTTTTGATGCGATCGGGGGATACCTCTAGCGGCAGCAGACCAAACCAGGCAATGTTTTGGGTGTAGTAGGCCGTGTCACTGTCCCAAAAGCCGTCTTTGTAGGCGGGCTGGAGCTTTTGGCGCAGAATCTCGTCGGCGATCGCAGGCTCAACCTGGGTCAGCGCTAGGTAGACCATGGCGTAGTGGGCGGTGGCTTCGTAGCTGGCCTCGGCTCCGCCATCGAGGGTGAGACGAGCGGGCAAGCGGCCGTTGCGCTGCCAGCGGCGAACCAGTTCTGGCATGCGAGTCTCCAGATAGGCCTGGGCGCGAGGCTCACTAGACCAGGCAGCATCTTGGGCCACCCGCCACCAGACCCTGAAGGCATCGAAGCTGTAGCGGCTCTGTAGCGGGTAGTCAAGGGGCATCTGACGGTAGCTATCGGTGGTCGGGCTATAGGCAATCCAGTCGGGGGGTAGGCCGGTAGCAGAAAAGCTCGATAGATCGTCGAGCATGGTGTAGCCGCTGTCGATCAGGCCGGACCAGTCGTGGTCGCGGTCTACCTCGGCAAACAGGCGAAAGCTAGCTGGGGCAAAGTACGACGGATTGAGAATGATTTGGTCTGGCCCAATCCGAAAGTCATCGGCGGGGCCAGGAATAAGCTGCCGGGTGCCGTCGGGGAGTTCTACCGTGCCATTGATCCAGATATCGGCCAGCAGGGCACGAGCCGCGTTGAGGTACTGGGGGCAAGACCAGCGCTGGGCCGCCAAAATCAAAGCGGTGGCGGCGTCGATATCGGCATCGGTGGCAAAGTTGGCGTCCAGCGTACCCCAGCTGTTGTCGGAGCGTTGGCCCCACTTCCAGGCCCAGAGGAGGTCGCTCGTTTCACCGTCCTCATCTACCCGAGCGAGGTTGCTTTTAGCCCAGCTGTAGGTGCGATCGAAGGTGGCGGGGTCGTTGACGGCGACCGCTCGCAGCATGGCGTAGGCCTGTCCTTCAGAAACGGTGCGATCGCTGTCTTCTCGATCGATTACCCGGCCATCGTCTTGAATGAAGCGGCTGCGGTAGGCCTGCCAGCTCTCCAGCAGCAGCTCGTTCTGGGGGCTGTCGGCGGGCAGCATCAGGGCCATGTCTCCGTCACTGCGGCAGGCGCAGGCGGCGGTTTGGCTAGTACAGCTGGGCGCAGCGGCTATCAGCATGATGGCTAGGGGCAGTACCGCTAGCAGCAGGCGAGTTTGCGTCGGTTTACGGCCAGTCTTTGACCATCGTCTTGGGTTAAATCGCGTCATGGTAGGTCACCGTGAGGACGGCGGGTGGGTGAGTAGGTGAAGGCAAATGGTTAGGCGGAACTAAGCGATGTGGGTATAGGGGCGGCTGGGCCTAGTAGCGTTCCCAGCCGGGCTGAAACCCCCGACGACGCAGCAGGTCAAACTCCACGTCCTGGGCCCGCTGCTCCAGGTTATTAGGGGCGACTGCGGCAGGAATCTGCCGCAGCTGCTCTAGGCCCAAGAGTTTCTGGTCGTCGGCGATATTGAGTTCTGCCATCGCGTAGCGAGCTTCCCAACGATCAGGATCTAGATCCAGCACCTGGCTATAGAGGACGCGGGCAGCGGCTAGATTGCCCTGCTGGAACTGCACCCCGGCCAGGGCGCTGAGGGCACCGAGATTCTCCGGCTCCTGGGTCAGCACCTGCTGGTAGGCGGTAGCGGCTAGGGGTAGGTTGCCCTGGCTCTGGGCCAGCTCGCCCTGAAAGAAGTACACCGTTAGGTCGTCGGGGTTAGCGGCGATCAGCGCTTCTAGATCGGCCTGGGCCTGGGCAGGGTTGCTCTGGGCTACCAGCTCGATGGTGCGCCAGCGCAGCCAGAGATCATCCGGTCGCTGGGCCAGCAGAGTCTGGTAAAGTTCGGCCCGGTTGCCATCGGCGGGAAGCGCACCGACTAGATCAAACAAATCTAGGGGCGGGTTCTCCAGCGATTGAGAGGCTAGCCAGGTGTCGAGGGCCGCGCTCGCTGTGGCGGCGCTAATTTGCTCTGTGCGATAGGCCACTAGCGCGTAGCCAAGGGGATAGTCAGGGTTGTTAGGAGCCGCTGCGATCGCCGCTTCGTAGACCGGCAGCGCGGCCTCCGGCTGACCCTGTAGCGATCGCACAAAGGCCAGTCCTCGCAGCGCCTCACCGGTAGCCTGAGGACTAGGCCGAGCCGTAGCTACAGCCTCGTAGCGGCGGGCGCTGGCCTCCAGTTCGCCCAGCTGGCGCTCTAGGTCGGCGACCAGCAGTTCGGTGCCCCAGTCGCGCTGGCCTGCGTCCGTGGCTCGGTAGGTGGCCAAGGCGTCCCGCGCCGCCTGTAAATTGCCCTGACTCAGGTAAATTTGCGCTATGCGATAGGTCAGCAGTGGTGCCTCCACTGCTGTCGATACGGCCTTGTAAATGGGCAGCAGGGCCGGGTCGGGGTTGTCTAGTCGCACCAGGGCTGTCGTAATAGCTCGCTGCTCAGGGGCTGAGCTAGGCACCGGCGTCAGCAGCGGCAGCAGCTGTTCAGTCACTGCAGTAGCGTCGGCTCCCAAACCGTAGGCCAGCAGACGTGCTTTCACCATCAAACTGGTGACACCGGGATTTTCCACCGCCAGCTGTTCAAACATAGTTAGAGCTAGAGCTTCGGTGTCGGGCGATTCGCTCAGCACGTCGGCTACTTCTACCCGCAGGCCGTAGCTGGGTGCTGTGGCCGCATCCAGCGCCTGCTGGTAGAGCCGAGTTGACTGCCCAAACAGGGTGGGGTCGATCTGGCGACGACCGATTGCGCTGTAGGCTCGCGCCAGTGACAGCCGAGCGCTGTCGTTGCCCACCAGCGGCTCCAGCAGCGCTAGCGCCCTAGCGGTTTGACCGCTGGCGTCGTAGGCATTAGCTAGGCTGGTGCGAATGCTTAGGGAAAGGTCGTCGGTACGACTAGGATCTCTTAGCTCTGGCTCCAGCAGCGCGATTGCCCCCGCCGCATTACCCGTTTCTTGGAGCGCCAGAGCATAGGCCGTCAGCGTCTCGGTGGGCAGCGTTGCCGTCTGGCGGTAGCGGTTGAACAGGGTCAGAGCACCTGCATAATCGCCGCTAAAGGCGTAGATTTGCGCTGCTCCCAGCAGCGTCTCAGCAGACGGAGCCTGAGCCAGCAGTCGATCGTAGTCGGCTAGCGATTCGCTAAAGCGGCCCTGGTAGCCGTAGAGCAGCGCCCGGCGGCTGCGAGCGGCAGAATTATTGGGGTTTTGACCCAGTAGCCGGGTCAAAGCGTTGATGCCTTCGCCCTGCCACTCCGAGCGGTAGGCCCCCAGCTCGCCTAGAGCCGCTAGGGCCGTAGTATCCTGGGGGCTGACTTGGAGCACCGCTCGGTAGGCGTTCCAGGCATCGGCGTCGCGGCCTGCTCGCTGGTAGGCGATCGCCAGCCCCAGCCGCGCCTCAGCCGAGTTAGGCTGACGGCGCAGGGCCGTTTGAAAGGCGGCGATCGCGTCATTGACCCAGCCTCGTTCAAGCAGGCTGTAGCCAGTGTTCACCTGGGGCGATCGCTGGGCTAAGGCAGCGGGGCTCACGGCGATTTCTAGGCCGAGAACAAGGGTGGCTAGAAGGAGAGTTCTGGCAATCGGATTCGTACAAGCACAAAATTCTTTTCTCATCATTCTGCTGCCCTCCTCACGGGGTTCCACACAAGGTCGTAGCGCACCCGAAAGCCGAGATAGGTTTCGGTGAACGCGTTACGCTGCTGCACGCTCACTCCGGCCCGCAGATTGTCAATAATTTGAGCGTCGTAAAAAAGCTCCCACACGTCGGGAGTCGGGCCGCCGCTAGCCTGCCGCAGCCCGTCGTTCGAGAGCTGGCGACCGTAGCCCAGCCCCAGGCGATCGCCTGGTAAAAACAGATCCAGCCGGTTGACGCCCAGGCTGTAGGTCTGGCCGCTGACATCAAGGGTTTGGTTGGTGTACCAGCCGTAGCGGCCAAAGAAGCCCAGCTTAAGGCTGGGAACAAAGGCCTCCGCGTTGAGCCCCAGGCCGGTTTCGCGATCGCTGGGCAGCGGGCCAAACTGGCCGTTGCCACGGTTGATGCTGAAAATTTCGCTAACCCCGTCGCGGCGACCCGCATCGGTCGACGTGACGTAGGTGCCCCGCACAATGGCGTTGCCAAACCGCACGCCCACCTCACCCGCAAAGGAGTCAAGGGAAAAGCTGTCTAGCGCCCTGCTCGACGAAAATGTAGCAGCCGTCAGCGACACCGCATCTACCGGAGTCCAGTTGACCAGCGCGCCAGGGCGCGAGGCCACATTGACCGTGCTCAGGGCCGGGTTGGTTTGAAACACCGGATTAAAGAAGTGGGTAAGCGAGTCTTTCGCAAAGCTGTTGCGATCGAGGTAGGAGGTCAAATCCATCAGCCCCACCGTTAGCCGCAGCTCGGGTACGTTGGCAGGCGAAGCCGTTAGGTAAAGCTCACTCAGGCTCAGCCCGGTTTGGTCGGTGTCAGAAAAGGCCTGCCCGGTGCTCAGGTCTGCCGTAGCTCCGGCGAACACCGAGGGGCTAAGCACGTAGATGCCGCCTGCGCGCAGGCGGGCCGACCCCTCACTTCCTTCTTGCAGGTAGGCAGCCTGCACAAACACCTCAGACCGCTCTGCCGGAGTCAGGCCCTCGGCAGCAGCGGCGGCTTGAGCAACGGCCTGCTCTGTTTGATCAGGGGCTGAAGTATCCGCAGCGGCGGCAGGCTCGGTGGATTCTAAAGCGGTCGCCCCCGTCTCAGCACTAGCTGCTTCATCGGCCCCGTCTTGGTCTGCATCTGTATTTTCAGCTGCTGTGGGTACCGCTGCGCTAGCGTCGGGCGCTAGCAGCAGCGGGTTGTCTCCAACTAGAGCCTCAGCTGAACTCGGTGCCGCTTCTGGTTCAGACGGCTGCCGAGAATAGTCTTTAGTTTGCAGCCCTTGCTCAGAGTCACTGAAGCGACTTTCTGCCAGAAAGACCGCAGCCTGATTGCTAACAGTTAGGTCGTTGCCAAAGTCGCTAGCGGACCAGTCGTCAGAAGAATCTATTGGCAGACTGTTTCCAGAAAACTTTACCGCTGCCAAATTGTCGGTAGATACCTCTTGCCCCCAAGCGGCAGGGGTGAGGCCAGGTAACGCTGCCGTCAGCACAATACCAGCTAATATGCCAGGATTTAGCGCGTATCGTAGCGCCAACCAAGCACCCATAGAATGCTCCATAAGAATACACAGATTAAGTGAATTGAAAATAAAGCGTGGAAGATATGTTCGGCCCTAAGAGCCGGACTAAAAGATATGAACTAGGCAAATCAGCAAGACGTCAAAGCGCCTTTGGTCAGCAGGGCCTAAAACAGTTCTGCCTTTTATGGCAAGCTTTTAAGGTCGTTATAGGGCTCTAGAATCTATAGAGGATCAAGATGTAGCAGCTGATGTCTAAAGCTCATGTCAATAGACAGCAGGCTGGCCTGAGAAGTTGGCAGAAGAGCTTTAATAACTCAACAAATTTACGTAACTGCGGCTTGTATGAAGAAGACTAAAAGATAGCTAAAAACCTGCTGATGTCTTGACGGAGGATAGTTTGATTTTCAGGATAGGTACGGTTTGCGCTCAGGAATTAGCGCTACCCCTTCCTACGTATGGGATTCTCCTCATCAGGAGAAAATTGAAAAATGTTTTAAGACCGTGGTGCTTTGTATAGAGTTGCAGAAGATGAGCCGATATCCACAAGTACAGCCGTCTGCTGTGCTTGCATGAAGGTTACAGCACTCTTCAATATTAGTAATGACTACACGGCTCAAGCAGATCGGCCTGCTGCTAGTAACCGCCCTAGCGGTAGCGGGTTGTCAATCTACCCTACTACTCCCTTCCTCTTCTCCTGATGCTGAGGCTACAACCCTTACCATACAAGCGATCGCCCTCGGTCCTAGTGAGTTTGCTCTATCAGGGGCAACAAATCTCCCAGACAATACTCGACTCACCGCCGTCGCCCTGCGCTACCTGCTACCCGAGCAGAGCACCACCAGTAGCGAACCGCTCTACTCAGTGCTCGACTACGAACCCGTCACCGTCAACGACGGTGAGTGGACAACGCAGCTCAGCCTGTGGCAGGTCGCCGATGATGGTCGCTATCAGGAACCTTGGCAGGCCCAGGCCAGCGAGCTGAAGTTGGCGGCCCAGCCCAGTGATACCGTGCAGTTCGCCATCATGCTAGCGCCCCAGCATCTAGGATCTGCTCTTAACAATAGAGTGGTTCAGGGAGAACCGCAGCTAGCAGAAGTGCTGCGCGTGACTGCCGCTGGCGAACCGTTTCTGTGGGCAGACCAGGCTTTGCCAGTAGAGCTACCCAGCGGACAAACGGCTCCCCCATCAGACCTGCTGGCCCGTGCCAACGGTGGCTGGGGCAAACGCTACTTAATGGTGCCAGAGCCACCGTTGCCCTACACGCTTACTCCCGCCGACGAACGCCAAACTACTGCTCCTCTAACGCCAGATCAGCTACTGCGATAGGCAGCCCTGAGGCTATATCGTCTAAACAACGATGCACTCTGAGTTACGAATGGTGCCGTCGGGCATTACGGTCTGGCAAAACTTAGCGCCGGTCAAGTTGGCCCGGTTCAAATTTGCGCCCGTCAGGTTGGTATATCGCAAATTTGCCCAGTAGAGGTTAGCCTGGCTCAGGTCAGCCTGGGTCAAGTTGGCCCCTTCAAAGTTGGCGTGGCTGAGATCGGCATGATCCAGCCGACTCTCTCGCAGGTCAGCCTCAACTAAGGTGGCGCGGTGGCAGTGGGCCTTGTGTAGGTCGGCCTCGCGCAGCACGGCGTGGGCCAAAGAAGCGCCGCGCAAGTCCGCTTGAGCCAGCGTGATTTGGTAGCCGTCAATATGGGTTAGATCGGCCTGGTGCAGATTGGCGCGAGTCAAATTACTGCGGCGTAGGTCAGTACTCGCTAGATGAGCAGAGGCCAAATCTAGGCCCTGCAAATCTAGCCCGTGCAGGTCGCGGGCACCTGCTCGGTAATACCGATCGACCAGTTCTCTCAGGGTAGCTGGGGTCATTGATCTAATGCCCTCTAAGTAATGCTGAAAAGGTAGTCCCCGAAAAAAGCAACGGGGGCAGCCGTCAGGCTTACCCCCATTGTCGCGCCGCGATCGCGCTAGTGCATCAAGCATTACGAGAATGCTACATTCTCGGCAGCCTAGATCTGACCAACACCCTTGCTGCGCTGATCCGACTCAGTGGTCAACTTACCGCTTTCGTCGGTTTGATTGATGGCGCGTAGCTCAGCCTCTCGCTGGGCTTTCTTTGCTTCTTCTTCTTCGCGCAGGTCGCCGGGCTCATCAATGTACATCTCGGGCTCAACGGGATAGTTGTTGGCTAGGCCTTCCTGGTCTACGGTTTGGCCAGCCGTAGTGTCGATGGAGTTGCTAGACTCGTCGGTCGTCTGCTTGAAGTTGCTGCCCTCGCGCTCTTTACGGGCGGCGGTTTCCGCTGGAATAATATTAGGATCGTAGTTATCGCTTTCAGTGCCGGGGTTAGACATGGAAACCTCCAATTCAAATAACTTAATAATCTGAAGTAAGCTAAATTTTATTTCGCTTAGTCAAATGCTAGTGTAACTTTAGAGCGATACATCCTCGCCTGTATCTATCAATGGGATGATGCCCCTTTGTCCTGCTTAAAGAAGAGCAACAGCTCTGTTTTTTTCTGGCCAAAGTAAATAAAACAGGCGACAAATCCTTAGAGAAATACCCTGTAGCGTTAGAATTCAGGACTAGCCGGTGATACTAGAAGCTGCGGTGCTGACAATTAAGCCTGATACTCAGGCAGACTTTGAAATGGCCTTTTGCCAGGCTTCAAGGATTATTTCGGCAGTGCCAGGATATTTATCTCACGAGCTACAGCGCTGTATTGAAGTGCCAAATCAGTACCTCTTGCTAGTGCGCTGGCATACTTTAGAAGACCATACCGTAGGGTTTCGCCAGTCGCCAAAGTATCAAGCCTGGCGATCGCTGCTCCACCATTTCTATGAGCCTTTTCCCACGGTCGAGCACTACGAATCTGTTTTGAGCCATGAAAGTCTTCCCCAATCTTGAGACCCCCAGGCTGTGGCTGCGCCAGACGACCGATGCCGATGCCGAGGCTATTTTTTCGCTCTTTTCAGACTCCATGGTGACTTAGTTCCATGACCTCGATACCTTTACTCAGCTCGATGAAGCTGGGGCAGTCATTGAACGGCGCAGAGTAGGGTTTGAAACCGATCGCGGTGTGCGCTGGGCGATCGCCCTCAAGCCCATCAATTTTCTCATTGGCTCCTGCGGATTTACCTGGGATAGGGCCTCAAAACAGGCTGAAGTTGGCTATGAGCTGGCCAGCCAGTACTGGCGACAAGGCGTGATGACTGAAGCGCTAAACGCCATCCTAAACTACGGCTTTGAGGTAGAGAGTTTCGACAGCGTTGTTGCGGAGGTAATGCTAGAAAATATTGCCTCTAAACAGCTGCTGAAAAAGCTGGGATTTCAAAGCCAGGGCGAGCTCAAAAATCGTGGCTTCTGGAAGAGTCGCCGTCACGATCTAGAGCAATTTCTGCTGCCTGGGCCGTAGCCCTGGGCTGTGGCATTCTCTAACGAGTAGGTGAGCTTATTGTCGTTAGGCCTCGTCCTTGGCGTAACGTACTGAAGCTGATGCCAGCGGTGGGATGCACCCAATCAAACATGTCGTAGGGTGCGTCTGAGTTCGCTCTTTTACTGGAGACAAAACGCGATCCTAAAAGCGCTCTACATCGGGCAGGGCTACCGCTGCTGTGCTGCGGGCCGCCTCGCCGCAGGTGCGGGGGGTTGGCAACAGCTTTGTCGGGTTGGCCAGCATATCCGGGTCAAAGGCCTGCCGCACCCAGCCCATCGTCTCCAGGTCGGTGGGCGAAAACATATCGGGCATGTAGCAGCGCTTGTCGGCCCCAATGCCGTGCTCGCCTGAGATGCTGCCCCCGACGCGAACGCACAGCTTGAGAATATCGCCGCCCAGTTCCTCCACTTGTTCGAGCTGGCCGGGGATAGCGTTGTTGTAGAGAATCAGCGGGTGTAAATTACCGTCTCCGGCGTGGAAGACATTGGCCACTCGGTAGCCGTGGCGATCGCCTAGCGCCTCAATTTCTTTGAGCACGTAGGGCAGCTGGGTGCGCGGAATTACCCCATCCTGAACGTAGTAGTCGGGGCTGAGCTTGCCCATAGCGGCAAAAGCGGCTTTGCGGCCCTTCCACAGGCGCAGTCGCTCTATCGGATCGGTGGCCACGGTAATAGTGCGAGCGCCGTTCTGGCGGCAGAGGTCGGCAATGCGATCGCCGGTTGCGGCTACCTCTGCCGGTAGCCCATCAATCTCGATCAGCAAAATTGCCTCCGCATCGCGGGGGTAGCAGTTGGTGGCAACTACGTCTTCAACGGCGTTGAGGCTAAAGTTGTCCATCATCTCCATACCGGCAGGAATAATGCCGGCGCTGGTAATAGCCGATACTGCTGCCCCCGCCGCCGCTACCGATGTAAAGTCGGCCAGCAGCACCTGCACCGCCTGGGGCACTTTGAGAATGCGCAGGGTAATTTCGGTGGCAATGCCCAGGGTGCCCTCAGACCCCACAAACAACCCGCACAGATCATAGCCAGGCGATTCGGCTACCGCACCGCCTAGTTCAACAACATCGCCCGTGGGGAGCACAACCTTGAGGCCCAGCACGTGGTTGGTAGTTACCCCGTACTTGAGGCAGTGCACTCCGCCTGAGTTTTCGGCCACGTTACCGCCCACTGAGCACACCGACTGACTAGAGGGGTCGGGAGCATAGTAAAAGCCCGCGCCGCCGACGGCCTGGGTCACCCAGTTGTTGATCACCCCTGGCTGCACGACCACCTGCTGATTCTCCAAATTCACCGAGAGAATCTGGTTCATGGTGGCGGTGACAATCAGCACTGAGTTTTCAATGGGCAGCGCACCGCCTGAGAGCCCCGTACCCGCCCCTCGCGCCACAAAAGGTACCTGAAA
>JBARUP010000710.1:0-6630 GCA_049645805.1 Nodosilinea sp. | reverse complement strand
GGGCTGTTTGGGTTTATGGCCGGGTCACACCTGGCCCGCCGTCTTGAAGGCTGGCTGCAACAGCCCGACCTTAGCGACGGGTTGACTTTTGTTGCTTTAGTTGACGAACTGACGCAGCAGCTGCAGGCAAGCCCCGACGCAGAACTACCTAGCCAGCCGCCAGCCGCTACTGCTCAGGTAGCGCCATCGGTGGCAGCTCGGTCTGGGGGCGATCGCTATCAGGTATTGGCCATTGACGATGATCCTGCTGTGCTTGAGTATTTGCAGCGTGCGCTGCCTCCCTGGGGGCTGGATGTCGTCGTCCTTGACGATCCACGCCACGTCTGGGCCACTCTGGAGGCTAATCCCCCGGATCTACTGCTGCTCGACCTTGATATGCCCCATTTAAACGGGCTCGACCTCTGTAGCCAGCTGCGCCAGGACGATCGCTGGCAGACTCTGCCAGTCGTGTTTTTAACCGCCTGCCGGGAGGCTGCCCCTATCTATCAGCTTTACCAGGCTGGAGCCGACGACTACTTGCCCAAACCCGTTCTAGAGCCAGAGCTGGTCAACTGCCTGTTCCAGCGCCTAGAGCGCAGCCGGCTGCTGCAAACCCTAGCGGGTACCGATTCCATGACAGGCTTAGCCAACCGCCAGAAGGGCACTATTGAACTAGCCCTGCTGCTGCACCTGGCCCAGCGGTACGATCAGTCCCTCAGCTTGTTGAGAATTGAGGTAGACCAGCTCCCTGCCCAAGCTAAAGCCCTGATGAGCGATCTGGGTCAGGCTCTGCTGGCCCAAGTGCGCAGCATCGACGCGATCGCCTGCTGGAGTCGGTCAGAAATTGTAGTGGGCCTGCTAAATGCCGATCTGGCCCTAGCTCAGGCCCGGCTGTGGCCTGCCCTAGAGCCGATCGTGGCAACAATGGCTAATGCTGAGGGCCGCGATCGCCCTCTCCTCTACCTGAGTGGAGCTACTTTTCCCGACGACGGACACAGCCTTACCGACCTCTACCAGCAAGCCTGTCAGCGACGGGGCTTGCTGTGGCCTGGCGACCCTGGGAGAGTAGACTATTAAATCATCTAGCCTCTGCTCTAGCCACTGCCGTCGGCACCGCTGCCAAGAACTTTTTACCATGACCGCCAGACATATTTTGATCATTGACGACGAAGCCGATGTGCGCGAGATTGCTAAAGTTAGTCTAGAGATTACGCGACGGTGGCACGTCATCACCGCCGCCTCTGGAGAGGAGGGGGTGCGAATGGCGTTAACTCACCACCCCGACGCCATTCTGCTAGACGTATGTATGCCCTCTGTCGATGGCCTAGATACGCTCAAGCAGCTCAATAAGAACACTGATACCTGCCAAATTCCGGTAATTTTATTGACGGCTGCGCCGGGGTCAGCTACTCAGCAGACCTTTGCTGAGGTAGAGGCGCTGGCAGTGCTGACAAAACCTTTCGACCCAGGACTCTTGGGAGGGCAGATTGAGTCCATCTTAGGATGGTAGTGACTACAGCTTGATCGGGCGGCAGTGTTCACAGAGTTGTCACACTCAATCCTTATAGTAAGGAAGATGTTTTTTCTGCCGTTCAATGCTCCCCCTGCTTGTGGTTGAAGACTTGGTCTCAGCCTTCAAATTTTGGAACAAAGGCATCCACGAAGGTATCTTCTACCGCAACGACTTTTATGTCAGTCGGTACCGTGCTGCGCTATCCGACCGTCTGAAGGCCTATCACTGCGCCACCCAGGAGAGCGTCAAGGGATTTAAGGTATGCGTGACAGTATCTAAAACCCACTACACAGTGTGGGTTGATATGCGATCGTATCTAGCTCAGTAGCTAACCCTCAGAACGCCCCCACATTGCGCTAGTCGTCGCCGACGTACCCGGCCCGGCGCAGACTCTGAGTATACCTAGCATCTTGAGTACCCAGCAGCCGATCCCAAAAGGTGAAATACAGCCCGTAGTGCACGGTGTACTTGAGGTGGTGCAGGGAGTGATGGGCTGGACCAATGACCCATCGCCCCAGCCAGTGATGGGGAAAAATCATGGGCAGGCGATCTGGGCCTAGATGGTTAAGCACCGCCCACAGGGTCATGGTAATCAGCACGGCAAAGACGGTGATAATGTGCAGCGGCACAACAAAGACAATGCCAACTAGAAAGACAGCCTGAGCCACAGCCTCTAGAGGATCAAAGGCAAAGGAGGTCCAGGGGGTGGGGTAGCGCGACTGGTGGTGTCCTCGGTGTAACCAGGCAAAGAGTTTGGGGTGATGAAACAGGCGGTGGGTGAAATAAAAGTAGGTGTCTTGCAGCACAAGTACCGCGCCGTAGCTCAGACCCAGGTACCAAAGCCCGTAGTCATGGGGGTCGGCGTAGAGGCGAGTAGCGCCGTCGTGATAGGCGGAGAGAACAAAGGCGGCAGCTAGGGCAAAGACTAGCGCTGATATGGAAGAAAGCTTAATATCGTGCCGGATAGTCTGCCATGAGGGTAAACGATGCCGCTGCCTAGGTGCGCTAAACCGTCGACTCACCGACGAATAGAAAACCCAGTAGGTAATTCCTGCCACTAGAAAATAGCGGCACAGAATGATTCCCCAAAGGACGATGCTGTAAAACTCAAAGGACTGTGCTCTCAAGCGGTTTGGTTCCTTACTATGCTCTTATAGTGCAGCAATACTTGCTAAAAGCGGGCTCTATTTCCTAACCCAGAGCTTTTGGGACACCTGTTGAGCTTAGCAGCTAGTCAAATACCCGAGCCTGAGACTGGTTTTTAACCCTGGTTTTTGTATTGGGTTACGATCGCTAGCTGTCAGTACTTGCAGAATCTTCCCTATGCCGTCTGTCAACCGGACCTCGCAGCCGCACCTCAGCGCATTCTTTAGCCGTGCAGGGCGTGCGCTAGCCTTACTCCTAGCAGCGGGTAGCTTCTGCTTGAGCTTTTGGATTATCGTACCAGCGCCCACTCGGCTTTTACTTCCCCTGGGGGTGGGGGCACCGGAGGTTAGCCCCTGGCTGGTGGGTTTAAGCGCGATCGCGGCGGCGGCGGTCCTAATCACTCACCGCTGGGGCAGACTGGCCGCAATCGCCCTAGGCACTTGTGCGATCGCCCTGGTGGTCAGCCTGCTGCCGCTAGTACAGGTTTCCGGCGCTAGCGATCGCGCTGCCGCTGAGATGCAGGCTGTACTGGGGTCAGAGTACATGGCTCAAATTCCCCCGCCGCTGCGGGAACGGCTGCGGTCTCGGCCCTTCAGGCTGCGGGATTCTTTTGTGGGCATCACCCCGGCCCCTGGCCCAGTGTTGGTCGAACGGGGCCTGGTATTTGCAGCTCCAGATGGCGTTCCTCTGCGGCTGAATGTCTATCGACCATCGGCAGCGGGTACGCACCCTACTCTGGTAGTTATCTACGGCGGGGCTTGGCAGGGAGGCAGCCCCGATAGCCACGAAGCTTTTAGCCGCTACACAGCGGCCCAGGGCTATACCGTAGTGGCGATCGACTATCGCCACGCGCCTCAGTACCCTTTCCCGGCCCAAGCTGAGGATGTGCGCACGGCCCTAACCTACTTAAAGAACCATAGCCCAGAGCTAGGTATTGACCTTACCCGCGTAGCCCTCATGGGCCGCTCAGCTGGGGCTCAGCTAGCGGCGCTTGCGGCCTACCAGCAGCCTCCCATCATTCCGATTCGGGCGGTGATCAACTACTATGGCCCGGTCGATCTAAAGGCAGGCTACGACACTCCCCCCGTTCCAGACCCCATTCATAGTCGTGCCGTACTCAAAGCCTTTTTGGGCGGTACTCCCGGCCAGGTTCCCAAGCTATATCGACAGGCGTCGCCGATTCACTACATTCAGCCCGGCCTGCCGCCAACGCTGCTAATCTATGCGGGGCGAGACCACGTGGTACAGGCTAAGTATGGATACCAGCTGTACCGCCAGCTCAGAGCCACCGGCAACCAGGCTGTTTGGCTCGAAGTTCCCTGGTCTGAACACGCCTTCGACATTTTGTTCAACGGCGTTGGCAATCAGCTAGCGCTTTACTACACCGAGCGTTTTCTGGGCTGGGCGCTATACGCTACTGGCAACTCAAGCGGAGCGGCTTAGGCAGGTGTTTCTCTCCTAAGAGAGACGTGGAGCGGGACGCTTTTGCATACGCTACTAAAGCTAAGGAAGTGTTGCCTCGCCGATGAAGCTGATCCTTGAGATTTAATCTATAACGTTTGAAAGTTCAGTTTTCTATGCACCTGTTAGGCTCTCTTCTCAAGGAGACACCCAATTTCTAAAAATGCTTCCCGCCGCGTATTTTTTTAGAAGGATAAAGATTGTGAAAAACCGCTCGCTCTATGCGTCGTTAAAAGCTGCTGCCAAACGCTTTGTGGTGCTAACCATAAGTATTATGGTGCTATTTAGCCTTTCGCAAACTACAGCGCTGGCCGCTACAGCTACAAACCAGGGAACAGGTGTCTCGCTGCTGGCCCTAGCTCCTTCCTCGCGCCTCGCCACTCAAGCTACGCCCGCAGGTGAAGAGCCAGTTATTTCTGAAGCAAAACTCGACAGCATGCGAGAGAATCGGCGGCAGTGGCAAAGCGAGGCCTCCGCTGTGGCCGATACCACAGAGGAAGCTCCAGCCTCAATTGGTGAAGTGATTAAAGATAAGCTCAACCTAGATGAAATTGTCGAGGAAAATGAGATCGTAGAGGGTCTAACTCCCTCCGGTCGCTAAGCGCTACCGTTTAGTCGATTGGTTTTGCCGAGCCGTGATGTGCGGATGTTCCAGCTGCACATCACGGCTTTATCAACGATGAGAATGGCGCTTAGTATCGAAATCTGCCCCCCGGTGGCGGGCCTAACCCACAAATCACCAGCGGATGCTGAAGCTGCCCTGTGTAGAAGTGTTTCTTTAGGTAGAGAGACAGCGATGGTTAAAAAGCGTGAAATGTATTAAAGACAGACTCTGAGGAGTCTTGCTCAGCCTCAAATTTATTTCAACACGCGCAGCCAGGTCCTTCGAGACCTGGCTCTCTCTATGTTAGGCGGCATTATTGGGTGTCAGTATGATGTCTTTCTTCTTAGTGGAACCTGTCTCAGAAACGCTGAGAGAGCCGGTGACGACGTTTGTGCTGCTGCTGGCGATCGTGCTGATTACGCCGCCCGTGTTTGAGCGGCTGAAGCTGCCGGGGCTAGTCGGGCTCATCATGGCGGGAGTTTTGTTTGGCAGCAGCGGACTGGGGTGGCTCAACGCCGACTCAGACATCATGAAGCTATTCTCTGAGATTGGCAAAATCTATCTCATGTTTGTGGCTGGCCTTGAAATCGACCTGGCCCTGTTTCAAAAAACGCGCGATCGCTCCCTCACCTACGGCGCAATGACGTTTGCGCTGCCTATGGCAGGTGGTATTGCGATTGGCCTCATATTTGGCTTTGGCTGGCTGGCAGCGGTTCTGATTGGTTCACTGCTGGCTTCCCACACGCTGCTGGCCTACCCCATTGTGCAGCGGCTAGGTATTGTCGGCAACGAAGCCGTAACGGTGACCGTTGGGGCAACTATCTTTACTGACATTGGCTCGCTGCTGGTGCTGGCTATCTGCCTAGGTGTTAGCCAGGGAGACTTTACGGTGCTGAAGCTAGGGACGCTGTTGGGGTCGCTGGGTTTGTATACAATCGCGGTTTTGGTCGGGCTCAAACAGCTGAGTAAGGTTTTCTTTCGTCGCACCGGCCAAGATGAGGGCAACCAGTTTCTGTTCGTGATGCTGTCTGTGTTTCTCTGCGCGCTGGTCGCACAGCTGATCGGGGTAGAAAACATCATTGGAGCATTTTTGGCGGGGCTTGCTATTAATACCGTCGTTGGCGACGGCCCCGTCAAGGAAAAGACAGAATTTCTGGGCAGCGTTTTATTTATTCCCATGTTCTTTGTCGCCATGGGCTTGTTCCTGGACCTCGAAGCCTTTGGCGACATTCTGAAATCAATCAATCTACCGCTAATTATCGTCATCGTACTGCTGTTAACTAAAGGAGCGGCGGCCTTTGGAGCTCGCCTGCTATACGGCTATAGCTGGGCCGAAACCTGGACCATGTGGTCGCTGTCGATTCCTCAGGTAGCGGCTACGCTGGCGGCGGCGCTAGTAGGCTACGAAGCCGAAATTATTAGCTCAGAGGTATTCAACAGTATTATTCTGCTGATGCTGGTGACGGCTATCTTAGGTCCGCTGGTTACGACTAGAGCCGGCAAGCTAATTGGGGCAGCTACCTTCACCGAGGCTGAGGCTATCAACGACTGGCTGCCCCCGCCTAGCGATATACCTGAGTCATTTACTGTGGTGGTGCCGGTTTACAACCCCAACACCGAGCAGTGGTTGATTGAACTGGCGGCGACCGTGGCCCGCTATGCAGACGGTCGCATTATTCCCCTAGCGGTGGCGCTAGCGCAGCCTCAAATGGATTCCCCGCAGCTGGCTCGGGCCGTCACCCACAGCCGTCAGCGGCTCGAGGCAGCCGCAGCGATTAGCACTACCCTAGAGGCCAAGAGCGATCCTCGACTGAGAATCGAATACAACGTGGCTCAGGCTATTTCTCACCTCAGCCGGGAAGAAAATGCCGACCTCATTTTGCTGGGCATGGGGGCGCGATCGCGCCTAGGTGCACAGCTCTTCAAC
>JBARUP010000709.1:0-2229 GCA_049645805.1 Nodosilinea sp. | reverse complement strand
GGTTGCCCTGGAGCTGGTCGGGGTCGGGGGTGAGTTCCAGGCGGGTTTTGTCGCTGAGCTGGGTGAGCATAGCGGTGAGGGTATCGTCGCGCTCAAAATCGACCTCCAGCTCATCGTCATCGCTGCCGCTGGTCAGGCGCATGAAGTCGAGCAGGCTCATCTCTGGGTTCTCGGCCTGCTGCTGCTGCCAAAACTCCAGCATCTGCTGCATTTTGCTCTGGTCTAGCTCCATCCACTGGCCGCGAAACTTGACCAGGGGCGACTTTGCATTCACCAGCTGCTGCCACTCGGTCTGGGTGACGGGCTGGTCGCCAATGGCCAAGTCGTACTGGTACTGCACCAGCGTGTCGTAGGAAAAATAGCTTTTGGACTTATTGCTACCGCCGATGGATTTGCCCTTGGCCCGCAGCCGCACTTTGGCCCGCTGGCGACCCTTAGGCGTCCACCAGGCGGGGACGATAACTTTATAGCCCGCATCTTCCAGCACCCAGGCCGATTCTTTGAGGAAGCTAAAAGCGGTGTCTAGGTCAACGGGGATGCCTGCCGGTTGGTCAGTCTCTAGGCCATCCCAAAATTTGGGATAGATGCGGGCGGCGTAGCCCAGATTCATTAATAGGTACTGCTCGAAGTTGTCTCCTAGGTGCTGGCGGAGCTGGGTGGACTGTTTGCTTCGCAGTTGCCAAAAATCCTCCAGAGCAATCTGCAATGAGGGGTCATCCTTGGGCGCGACCAGAAATTGGATGTGCCAAGGAGCTTCGGGGGTGGCGGGTTCCTCTAGGCGAAAGCCAATGTGGAAGGGGGCAGCGGTTTCGGATCGGCTGATGCGATCGCGCCAGCCCTGCCACTGCTGATACCGCTCTAGCGCGGCGGCTGATTTTTCGCAGTGGTGGGGTTCGGCCTGCAAGCAGTCGTGAATTAGCGAGGGAACGATGGTTTTGAGATAGCTCTGAGACATATTGGTGCCCCGCACCAGTTCACTGACAAAGCATTCGGAGAAGTGGCGCAGCAGGGTAGCGCGATCGTAGAAAGTGGGTGTAGACGGCGCTTCCTCAAACCCGGCTACGCAGAGCAGCGGCATGTAGTCTACATAGGTTTGCAGGTCTGTGTGGTAGCGATCGCCGATGATCTCCCAGCCGGGGTAAATCTCAAATCCTGGTTCCGATTTCGCCGTTTGCTTTTTGGTAGTAGCCTTTGTCCCTGCTGCTTTACGCCGAGCAGCTTTGGGAGCGTCTACCTGCCGATACTTCAGCGCCGGAATGTACTGATCGCGCAGAATTACCTGCTTGAAGGTCTGGGCGTAGTGATACCAAAACAGCAGATCGGCCCCTAGGTGAATCTCTGCCAGGTTGTAGACCGTGAGAAAGTGCAGGTCGTTGAGAGTCTTAATGATGTCTCGGAGGGAGGGAACCCGGAAGCAATCAACCTGCCAGTACTGCCAGTCGAAGTACTCGGGCAGCTCCACTTCTAAATAGCGCGTCAGCTCTAGGGAGGGCAGGGGCTGCTCATCAGCAGTGGGCAACAGAAAGGTGCGAGGAGCAACAAAAGCCTTCAGCAGTCTGCGATCGGGGGACTTTAGCCCCAGCTCATCCGTCAGTACCGGCACCAGCTCAGCTTCTGGCAAATGGAATGGATGGGTCTGGGGCGATAGACGACGGCGGCTTTTACTCTCCGTTTCGATCCACAGGCAAAACGCCCCCGCCTGCACAAAGTCGGCGGCGGGCTGCGGTATCCAGGTGCCGTGGAGGATTTGCATAGCTGTATTCTGCCATAGGGGCAGCGGCGTAGCTAAGGAGGGAAAGTCCAATTATCAGCATTCAAGCTTATATAAGCAATCTCAAATCCTTAGCTTCGCAACCATTTCAGCGCGGGCAGAAACGTTTAGCTTCTGAAACATCCGCTTGAGCGCCTGTTTTACAGCATCACGACTGACATTCAACTTCAAAGCAATTTCTCGATTACTGAAGCCTCTAGCAACTAATTCTGCAATGTCAATTTCCCGTGGTGTTAGATCACTGATAAAAGCTGGAGTAATCGCAAGACGAAAAGTTGCTAAACGAACAGATAGATACTGACATAAAGTACTGACTTGCAAAAGATCACTATCTCTAAAGATAGGAAATTGCCTGCTCCGCATAAAGTAGATGCCGCCGATCAACCGCCCCACGCCGATTAACGGTGCCACCATGCCGTGCTCTAATTCATAAAAGCGAAACACATGCTGGTAAAGGC
>JBARUP010000708.1:0-3569 GCA_049645805.1 Nodosilinea sp. | reverse complement strand
GTTTGAGCAGCTAGAAATCTCTCGGTAGCTGTCGGACGACGGCATCCACACTTCTAGATCGTAGGTTTTGCAGCTAGAGAAGCCCAGATCGCCGGTACACAGCTCCAGCACTCGGTAGGGTAGCTTCAGCTGTTGTAGAATATCTTCGGCGTCATGGACCAAGTCTTCTAGCGCAGCAAAGGAGGTGTCAGGATGGACAAACTTGTACATTTCCACCTTGTTGAATTGATGGAGACGAATAAGCCCACGGGTGTCTTTGCCGTAGCTACCGGCCTCACGACGAAAGCAGGGGGTATAGGCGCAGTAGTGGATGGGGAGCTGATCGGCAGCGAGAATCTCATCGCGATGTAGGTTGGTTAGCGGCACCTCGGCAGTAGGGGTAAGCCAGAGGTCATCGTTGCGACACTGAAAGCTTTCGTCGGCAAACTTAGGCAGCTGACCTGACGCGGTGAGCGCCGCTGAGTTCACCAGGTACGGAGGAATAACTTCTTGATAGTCTGCCCCGGTATGGCGATCGAGCATAAAAGAAATGAGCGCCCGCTCCAGGGCGGCACCCGCGCCTACAAGGGCCACAAAGCGGCTTTGGGCAATCTTCTCTGCCGCGCGCTTAAAGTCAAGAATGCCCAAGGTTTCGCCAATTTCCCAGTGGGATTTGGCAGAATGCTGGGGCAGATACTCATCGCCCCAGCGGCGTACTTCTACATTCTCAGTTTCATTAGCACCTACCGGCGTTGAGTCACTGGGCAGATTTGGCAGGCCCAGCAAAATCGCGTCAATTTTGGCTTTGAGCTGCCGTTCCTGAGGTTCCAGGGTTTGCAGTTCTGACTTGACCTGGTTGCCTTCTTCCTTAAGAGCGGTAACTTCTGGCCCACTGGGGGCAGCACCAGATTTGATGGTTTGCCCTACCTGTTTGCCAATTTCATTGCTGCGGGCCTGAAGCTGCGATCGCGCTGTCTCTAGCTGGCGCTGCTGCTGGTCTAGCTCAAGCAAAGGGGTCAGCTCGTACTCACCCCGCTTGTCCAGAGCGGTCTGAACCCGCTCTGGGTTCTCTCGTAGTTGCTTTAGATCCAGCACAGCAGCCCTCTACAATCTGATTCCTTGGCATTGAGAAAACCCCTTGCCAGTAAAACAGAATATCAGTATTCCTAGAACACCTGCTCAATCTCAGCAATTTCGGGAATAAACTCGCGCAGGCGGCGCTCAATGCCCATGCGCAGGGTCATCGCCGAGCTGGGGCAAGAGCCACAGGCACCCTGAAGGCGCAGTTTGACTACGGGGCCATCGATCTCTACTAGTTCTACATTGCCGCCATCGGCCAGCAGGTAAGGGCGCAGCTCGTCTAAGACCTGCTCCACGTTGGGGGGCGTTAGTGCAAGGGTTTCCATGGGTTGATATTGCCAATTTTATAGAACTATCTTCATTTTAAGGACTTTGCTCTCCAAACGAGGCAACAGTTTGCATTATTTGTGCAGAGTAAATCCAGGAACGGTTCCCCAACGACGGCCCTGAGGCAAGATACTGCTGACCTCAGACCGCTAGCGCCGTTAGTCGCACTTCGCCTATGCCAAACGAAAAGGGGCGTAGAATCACTACGTCCCTTCTCAACTGTTCAACTTTGCAGGTAGACAGCAATCTAGAACAGACCGATCTGCTCCAGGATGCCCTGGCCGGTCAGAAACTCGGTAGTGACACCGATGACGAAGCCTAGCATAGCTAGACGGCCATTCCAGGTTTCTGCAAAGTCAACAAAACCAAACTTGGGCTTACTAGTTTCCATGGTGTATCTCCTAAAAAATTGAGGGGGTCAAAAAATCAACATCCTGTTACTTAACGTAACATAGATCTTATGGAGCGTGGGTCAAAAAACGATGACTTCATCTGAGACTTAATGATGAATCGGTTTTATGGAGCTTCTCTCTAATAGAGACGGGCGAACCCAGTCGGGTGAACTCTAAAGGCTAGTTAGCCAGGTAACAATACCGTGGCCGGTTAATGCTTCAAAGAGCACTGCGGACACAAACCCAATCATAGCTAGGCGACCGTTGAGCTTTTCGGCGTGCTTATTGAAGCCGAACAGCTGAGTATCATCAACGTAAACCTTGGGCTCAACAGCAAAGTTGTTTAGGCGTCCGCCTTCTTCGGTGGTGTAGCCGCTAGTAGTCATGATGTAGGTTCTCCGCGTTTTCTGTAGCTTCACTGTAACGGAATGTAAACAATATTGCAATATTGTTTACATTCAGGAAAAGTGTTGCCCGTGTACATTGACTGGTAGGGCTCCTTTTTGGAGAAACCTAAGCCCAAGCATTGGGCTTGAGGCTGTTCTACAGTGGCGATAATCTTGATTGACCTACAGGGCAGCACAGTATTGGTAACAGGCGGTTCTCGAGGCATTGGCGAGGCGATCGCGCGGACTCTGCACAAGGCTGGGGCAACAGTCGTTCTCCACTACAGCCAGGGAAGGACCGAAGCTAGCCAGATTGCTGCCGACCTAGGCGATGAGCGCCTTTGCCTAGTGCAAACCGATCTAGCAGTACCCGGGGCTACCGAAGCACTGTGGCAGCAGGCCCTAGCCTGTCGAGGCCACATCAGCGCTGTGGTCAACAACGCTGCCACTATGCCCGCCGCTTCTCTTACCGCCGACTGGGAGCAGTGGTCTACAGTCTGGCAAAACACGCTACAGGTCAATCTTGTTGCCGTGGCCGATCTGTGCCGAGAAGCCGTGCGTCACTTCCAGATCCAGGGCGGCGGTACTCTAGTCAACATAGCCAGTCGGGCTGCCTTTCGGGGCGATGGGCCAGAATTTATGGCCTACGCCGCATCAAAAGGCGGCGTGATTAGCCTAACTCGCAGCCTTGCTAGAGGGTTTGCCCACGATGGGGTAAGAGCCTACGCGATCGCACCCGGCTTTGTGCGCACCGACCGCATCGAACAGGTCATGGCTGAACGAGGGAGAGAGTACGTTACGCGCGACATTCCCACAGGCGCTCCGGCGGAACCCCAAGATATCGCCAACCTAGTGGCTTTCTTGGTGGCGGGGCTAGCGCCCCACGCAACGGGTGCCACCTTCGACGTTAACGGGGCGTCTTATTTTCACTAATCTTGCTTGGCCTAGGCTAAAGCATGCAGCATCAAGGACGCGCCAGGACGCCTCGAGCCCAGTAGTTTGAGCCTTTAGAAGGGCTTTTGTCCCCGGTAGTTACCGGGAGGGGAGTAGCGACACACCAGTACGTCCTCACCACTACCGGTAGCTAGCCCACAGCCGACCTCGGTAGTATCTTCCCAGACAATCTGCGTGTAGTGCCCTACATCTGTCCAGTCACCCGTTGTAGAAAGATCTGGAAAAGCCGCATTGGGAATAAAGTACGCCTTCTCATCTCCCCAAGACCCCACCATATCGGCCAGGGAGTAGGCCCCAGCTGTACCCTTCCACAGGTTCTCACCGTATCCGTTGGAGCTGCTGTGTTCAAAGGTATCTGTTGATGCAAGGCGGTCAGCCCAAACTTTAGACGATGCCGCTAGACTCTCTGACCATTCCAAAGGCGGCACCTCAACTTCTAGCCGATACATGT
>JBARUP010000707.1:0-8951 GCA_049645805.1 Nodosilinea sp. | reverse complement strand
GAGTAATTCTGTTCAGGCATATCTGAAGGAAATTGGCCGTATTCCCCGGCTAACCCGAGATGAAGAAATTTCTTTGGGCAAGCGTGTGCAGCGGCTGAACCAGCTTAATGCGATCGCGGCAAAGCAGACTGAGACGCTAGACCATGAGCCTTCAACCCAAGAGTGGGCAGATGCGGCTAACCTGTCGGCTGATCATTTAAGTCGGGAGATCGAGGCCGGTGAGGCCGCTCGCCGCCGCATGGTTGAGGCCAATCTGCGCCTGGTCGTCTCGATTGCGAAGAAGTACACCAAGCGCAACCTAGATCTGATGGATCTGGTGCAGGAAGGTACCCTAGGCCTTCAGCGAGGTGTAGAGAAGTTTGACCCAACTAAGGGCTTTCGCTTCTCGACCTACGCCTACTGGTGGATTCGCCAGGCGGTAACGCGAGCGATCGCCGAAAAGAGCCGCGCCATTCGCCTACCCATCCACATTTTTGAAAAACTGACCAAGATCAAGCGCGCTCAGCGTCATCTGGCTCAAGAGCTAGGCCGCACCCCCAATCTTGATGAGGTAGCAAACCATCTGGACATGCCCGTTGCTCAAGTACGTCAGTTTTTGTCTCAGTCTCAGCAGCCGATGTCGCTGAATGCCCTGGTGGGCGACAAAGGCGACACCGAGCTGGCTGATATGCTTGAAGATAGCCAGGGGCGATCGCCTGAAGACTTCGCCGCCCAGCACAGTCTTCAGCAAGATATTTTTCGGATTCTAGATCGCCTTACGCCGCAGCAGCGACAAGTATTGGTACTGCGCTTTGGCCTAGGTACTGGAGAAGGGCTGTCGCTCTCAAAGGTAGGTCAGCAGCTCAACGTCAGCCGCGAACGGGTGCGCCAAATCGAGCGCGACGCGATTAAAAAGCTGCGCTATGCTCGCCAAGATTTAAAGGCTTACTTAGCTGGATAAAGAGGTCTAGCCGTACCATAGAGCAGCAGCCCGATCGCGGCTAAGTTCCCCTGCTTGTAGCACGGCTCCCGATGGATCTCTATGATCACAGTCGTCAGGCCCAGATTGACCGCGACGCTCCCCTGGCGGCGCGGCTGCGGCCTAGAACCCTCGACGAATTTGTTGGTCAAGATGCGGTGGTGGGGCCAGGAAGGCTATTGCGACGAGCGATTCAGGCTGACCAGCTGACGTCGCTAATTTTCTTCGGGCCGCCGGGCACGGGCAAAACTACCCTGGCCCAAATTATTGCTAACACCACCAGTGCTCACTTTATTGCGCTCAACGCGGTGCTAGCGGGAGTGAAGGATATTCGTGAGGCCATCGCTGCGGCCCAGGAGCTGCGGGGCCAGTACGGTCGACGCACTATCCTATTTGTCGATGAGGTGCACCGGTTCAACAAAGCCCAGCAGGACGCTCTGCTGCCCTGGGTTGAGAATGGTACGGTGATTTTGATCGGGGCGACCACCGAGAATCCCTACTTTGAAGTCAACAAGGCATTAGTCAGCCGATCGCGTATTTTTCAGCTCAAGCCGCTGGAGTCGGCCGATCTCTACCAGGTAGTAGAGCAGGCCCTGGCCGATCGGGAGCGGGGCTATGGCGATCGCCCCGTCGAGCTAGAACCTGCCGCCCTAGATCATCTGGTTAATGTCGCCAACGGTGACGCTCGCGCCCTGCTTAACGCCCTGGAGCTGGCGGTCGAAACCACGGTCCCTGACGCGGACAGCGTTTATATCACCCTGGCCGTGGCCGAGGAGTCGATTCAGCAGCGGGCGGTGCTCTACGACAAAGAGGGCGACGCCCACTTCGACACCATCAGCGCCTTTATTAAAAGCGTGCGCGGCTCAGACCCTGACGCGGCACTGTACTGGCTGGCTCGCATGGTCTACGCCGGTGAAGACCCCCGCTTTATCTTTCGGCGTCTGGTGATTTTGGCCAGTGAAGACATTGGTTTAGGCGACCCCCACGCCGTCACCGTAGTTACCAGCTGCGCTGCCGCCTTTGACCGAGTGGGTATGCCTGAAGGCCGCTACCCCTTAGCCCAGGCTACTCTGTACCTAGCCACTGCTCCTAAATCTAACAGCACCATGGGCTTTTTCGACGCCCTGTTGGCGGTCGAGCACGAGCGCGAGCGCGAGGTGCCTAATCCGCTGCGGGAGGCTAGTCGCGACAAACACAGCTTTGGCCACGGCCAGGGCTATCTATACCCACACTCCTACCGAGAGCACTGGGTTGAACAGCAGTACCTGCCCAGCGGTTTACAAGGGCAGGTGTTTTATCAGCCTTCTAACCAGGGCTACGAGGCCACAATTGGGGCGCTGGTAACCCAGCGCCGTGAGGCCCAGCTAGCGGCGCTGGTTGACGGCGGCGGCGCGCTGCCTGAATCGCTTACCTACAGCCCCGAAGACCCGGCCCGCGATCGCTGGCTTCAGCGCACCCTAGGCCAGGCGGGCGAGCAGCTAGGAGCCGTGCGCGATCGCCTGTTTGAGCTAGCCCCGCCCCAGCGTCACCACCGCGTGCTCGACCTCAACGCCCGCACCGGGCTGCTCACCTGGGAAGCCCTGCGCCGGGTGCCTGAGGGCGGTGTCTATGCCCGCGTGCACACGGCCCATGATCAGCTCGCCCTAGAGGAACAGGCTGCCCAGCTGGCTGAAGCCCGCCCCGTGCTGGTGCACGCCGACTATGAGGCTCTGGCCGCCTACCTAGAAGCTCATACACCCGGGGTTCGCTTTGAGCGTATTATGGGTCGCAATGCCTTTAGTCAGGTAGTCAACCGCGATCGCTTCATCGAAATCGTGCAGCACTTTCTGGCTCCTAGCGGGGTCGTGCTGCTGGCCGAAACCGTTCCCCGTCACAGCCAGCGCATCTCGTCTCTGATCAAAGGGGAGGCCCTGAGTAAAGCCCTCAACAAGCGCTGGCAGCAGGCCGACGATGCGGTTCACTCCAGCAGCGACCCCCGCTTTAACTGGCAGGCTCAAACCCTAGAAGCGCTGTTTCAAACAGCAGGTTTCACCGTTCAGCTGACCGAAGATGTTCTGCACAGCAGCGTCTACATTTCTGCGGCCCTCGTGCAGCGCTGGTTCGCCGTCAATAGCACCCCGCCTAGCTACCGCGATCGGCTGGCGCAGAACCTGTCTGACAAAGATATTGCGGCCCTTGAGCAAGTATGCCAGCGGCAGCTACAGGGGCAGACCGTGCAGTGGCAATCGCCGCTAGTTTATCTAGTGGCTAAGCTAAAACCTTGACCAGGCAGGTACTCCAAACGCATCCGCATTCCTGATTAACCTGAGTTCGACAATATATTGTCAAACTCAGGTATTTTAAGATCATCCAGGCGATCGAGGAACCAACCGCAGCAGGGCATAGTCAACAACTGCCGCTGAAGCGTGACGCCAAAATATCCCGCGGAGCAAAGTTGAGCTTAAAGTAATCGGCAAAAATATAGGACCGATCGGCCTAGATAATGGCGGATGTAAGCACATCACAAGCATTCATCGGAAGATTTCCAGCAGTGCTTGGGCTGATTCTAGCGTATCGGCTTCGGCGGCGGGCTTGTCTTTGCGCCAGCGCAGAATGCGGGGAAAACGCACCGAAATACCTGACTTATGGCGGGTCGATTCTGCAATACCCTCAAAGCCAATCTCAAATACCTGAACCGGCTCAACCGATCGCACCGGCCCAAAGCGCTCGGTGGTGTGACGACGAATCCATCTGTCTAGCGCATCAATTTCGGCGTTGTCTAGGCCGCTGTAGGCTTTAGCGAAGGGGACCAGGGTATCGCCCTGCCAAAGGGCAAAGGTGTAGTCGGTGAACAGGTTGGCCCGCTTGCCGCTGCCCGCTTGGGCGTAGATCAGCACGGCGTCGAGACTCATCGGCTCCACTTTGTACTTCCACCAGTAGCCGCGCTTGCGGCCCACCAGGTAAGGGCTATCGATCGCCTTTACAACCAGTCCCTCGGCCCCGTACTGACGAGCGCTTTTGCGCAGTGCAGCCAGTTCCTCAAAGGAGCTGAAATCGAGGGGCACGGACTGATGCAGATTGGGAGCCGTATAGAGAGCAAGTAGGGTGGTAAGAGCATGGCTGCGATCGCGCAGTTCCTTCTCCCGAACGTCTACGCCACCGTACTCCAGCAGATCGTAGGCGATAAAGTGAACCGGGTTTTCTACCATCACCTTTTTGCTCACTTTCTTGCGGCCCAGGCGCTTTTGCAGATGGTTAAAGGAGAGCGGCATGTCGTCTTGCCAGCAGAGAATCTCGCCGTCTAGCACCGTACCATTAGGAAACGACGCCATCATGGTTTCTATTTCAGGAAACTGAAGCGTAACTAGATCTTCCCCCCGCGACCAGATAAACACCTGGTCATCCCGTTTGATCACCTGAGCGCGAATGCCGTCCCACTTCCACTCGGCCCGCCAGCGGGAAGAGTCTTCAGCCTGAAATTTGGCTTCGTCCAGCGACGTTGCCAGAAAAAACGGGTAGGGCTGACTAGGGGCGTTTTGAGTGGCCTCTTCGCTGATTAAGCTAGTGTAAAACTCGGCGGTAGGGGCAAACTCACCCATCAGGCGGTGGGCGAGCACGGGTTCTGAGATATCTGTGGCAGCGGTCAGTCCTTTAATCACCAGTTTCTCCGACGCTCCGACTCGAAAGGCTCCGGTAAGAATCTTGTTCAACACAAACACTTCTGTGTTGTCTAGCGATGCCCACCAGGACACGACAAGATCGCGCCGTTCCGCGTCGGTTTCCACCGATTTTGCCATCGGAATAATCTTCTCCATCCACTGGTGCAGGGGAATGTTTTTGGAGGACAGGTGCTCTCCGCCGTGAGCAGACAGCTCCACATCCCGCAGCAGCAGCGCAATTACCTCAGCAGAGTCGCCCACCTGGGCATAGCAATCTTTAAACAGCCACTCAGGAATGTCAGAAATTTGCAGAAACACGTCCCGCAGCACCCGCGAGGTGACAGTGCGGCGGCGCGTCTTGCCCAGCAGCAGATAGAGCGCCCATACTTTATCTGCGGGCTCAGCCTCCTGAAAGTAGGCTTTCAGCGCCTGCACTTTCTCGTTGGTAGAGGTGGTAGCGTCTATGTCTAAAAAGAGCTGGGTGAATCGCTTCATGGGCGCAGAATGGGCAGGCTTTGCTGTGATCCTACTGTGCTTGCCTGCCCCCTGCCCTAAACCTAGGGATATAGGTACGGGAACCCTAGCAAAGCTATCAGGGCCAGGCCGGGGACGGGGGGCTGTAGGACCACCCCTAGGCAGGCCGCACTCCTGGCGGCTGCGTCGCCCGCTGCAGGGCGCTTAGGCCCACCTCCGCCAGCAGCGCCAGTAGCGCCACTGGTACCGCCCCTACCAGCAAAATGGCCGGATCGTAGGCGGCGAACCCCAGCACGATAAAGGCCCCTAAGCCCCCGGCCCCGATAAAGGCCGCCAGAGTAGCGCTAGCGATTACCTCCACCGTAGCGGTTTTAATGCCCGCAATCACCACCGGCAGTGCCAAGGGAATTTCAACGGTTTTGAGGATGTCGCTGGGCGGCATGCCCATGCCCGTAGCGGCTTCGCGAATGGCGGGGCTGATATTGCGAAAGGCCACGTCGGTGCTGATTAAAATGGGCGGCATCACCAGCAGCGTTAGGGCAAGCACCGCCGCCCAAAAGCTGAGCCCTAGCACCGGCACCGCCAAAAACAGCACCGCCAGACTGGGAATTACCCGCAGCGCGTTGAAGCTGTTGAGCATGACGATAGAAACAACGCGCGATCGCGCGCTCAACCAACCCAGCGGTAGCCCTACCACTAGCCCAATCGCCAATGGCACCGCCACCAGCAGCAGGTGCTCTTGCAGCGCAACAACGATGCGATCGCTGTTGTCCAGCGCGTACTGATAGGCGTTTTGTAGCGTAGGCAGCATCAGGTCAACCCAGGCGCGTCACAGTCCCTACCTTACCCCGATAGCGCTTAAAAAAGCGCCAGAATGGAGCGCCCTACGCCGTCAGGCGCTGTCCGGTATCGCCGTCGAACCAGTGAATCAGCTCTGGCGGCAGAGCTAGTTTCAAATCTTCCTTACTCCAGGCTGCGTCAGCTGGAATCAGGGCGCGCAGGGTCAGGCTAGGATCGCCCTGCACGCGCAGGCTTACCAGGTCGCTCATGCCCAAGTTTTCGACCAAAAATACCGTGCCGCTAACGATACAAGCATCGCCCTGGCGGGGCAGTCTCAGGTGTTCAGGCCGAATGCCGAGCACAACTGAGGAGGCCTGAACCCCGGCGGGCAGCGGTACCCGAAAATCCCCTAGGGCTAACTCGTTCCCCCGCTGGTTGAGGGTAACTAGGTTCATCTGAGGGCTGCCTATAAAGCTAGCCACAAACCGATTAGCCGGATTTTTGTAGATATCGTGGGGGTGACCGAGCTGCTGCAGGTCGCCCTGGCTCAGCACCGCGACTTTAGTCGAGAGTGTCATGGCCTCGGTCTGGTCGTGGGTGACGTAGACAATGGGCGATTTTTGATCGGCGAAAATCTGCTTCAGGTCAGCCCGCACCTGCTCACGCAGCAGGGCGTCTAGGTTGCTGAGGGGCTCGTCGAGCAAAAATACGTCGGGGTTGCGTACCAGGGCGCGAGCCAGCGCCACGCGCTGGCGCTGACCACCGGAAAGTTTGGCGGGTTTGCGATCGAGCAGGGGGTCGAGGCCCAGCACCCCAGAAGCGTCCTGCACCCGTTTTTGAATGTCGCCCCCCGGCATGTTGCGCATCTTCAGCCCCGAGGCGATGTTGTCGCGCACGGTCATATGGGGGTAGAGGGCGTAGCTCTGAAACACCATAGCGATATTGCGATCGCCCGGCGGCAGGGAGCTAACATCGCGATCGCCGATTAGCACGCGACCGCCAGTGGGCTGATCTAGCCCCGCAATCAGGCGCAAAATGGTTGATTTACCGCACCCTGACGGCCCAACCAAAGTCAAAAACTCGTTGTCTTCTACCGCCAGGTTAAGCTTCTTCACCGGCACAATATCGCGGCTGTAGGCTTTGTTGAGGTCTTGTAGTTCGAGTTTTGCCATGATCGTGTTTGTTAAGAGTAGATTGGTAAACGGGCGGCAGCTTTAGTCCTGAGTGAGAAACGGTAGAGCGGTCAGAAGACAAAGACAATAAACTAATTCGAAACTTGAAATTTTAAAGAATCAAAATTTTCCTATCCTTTTACCGAGCCCGACGTCAGGCCCTGCACAATGCGGCGCTGGAAAAACAGCACCAGCAGCACCAGCGGCAGAGTACCCACCACCGTCGCAGCCGCGAGAGGCCCATAGGGCACCTCAAACAGCGTTGTACCACCAAGCTGAGCCGCCGCCACGGGGATGGTCTTCATGCTCTCACGGGTCATAAACGTGAGAGCAAACAAATACTCATTCCAGGCAAAAATAAAGGTCAGAATGCCGGTAGTCACCAGGGCGGGCAGGGTCATAGGCAGCACAATGCGCCAGAGCATTTGCACGGTATTGTAGCCATCAACGCGGGCCGAATCTTCGAGATCTCTAGGCAGCTGCTGGAAGAAACTGCGCATAACCAAAATAGTGAGGGGCAGGTTGATGGCGGTGTAAGGAATAATCAGTGCCAGATAGTTGTTGGCCAGACCCAGCGCGCGCACCACTTCCAGCAAACCCAGAAACAGCAGAATGTAGGGAAACAGCGTAACCACCAGCACTAGGGCTAAGATAATTTGCTCGCCAGGGATGCGCAGACGGGCCAGGGCGTAGGCCGCTGGAGATCCTAAAACTAGGCACAGCAGCGTAGAAACAACGGCTACCAGGGCGCTGTTGAACATGTAGACGTAGAACTGGTTGCGCCTAAACAGATCCAGGTAGTGGTCAAAGGTCAGCTGATCGAGGCCGGGGAAATACACCACCCGATCGGCGGTGATGGCAGCATTGGTTTTAATCGATGTCAGCACCTGCCACAGCACCGGAGCCAGGCTAAAGAGCACCGTAAAGGCGATCGCGACCCAGAGCAGCACCCGCATCCAGGGAATGCCGCGATCGCTAGAGGAGGCTGAGGTGGTTGGGGGTGGAGCTGTGGTCATGGGAAGAGGTGGAGATGACGAGGACGATGAAAAAGGTCGATTGGGAGAGTCAAATCTTACGAATTTCTGTTTGGAAGGGGCAGCGCTCAAGCCCGCATCATTCGGTTTTGGCCCGCAGCCGAGAGATATAGAACGCGCTCAGGGCGACTACCACAACCAGCACCAGAAACGTCACCGTGACAAGCGCGGCCCCGTAGCCAAAGTCCAGGTAGCGCATCACGGCAGCGTAGATGTAAATAGAGACCATTTCCGTAGCACCGCCGGGGCCGCCGCCGGTCATAACCTGAATCAGATCGAAAATGCCGAAGGACTGAGCAAAGCGAAACAGCATGGCGATCATAATCTGCGGCGCAATCAGCGGCAGCGTAATCTGCCGAAAGCTTTGCCACGGGCTAGCCCCGTCTAGCGCGTGGGCCTCGTACAAGTCTTGAGAAATAGACTGAAGCCCGGCCAGCAGCAGGATAGCCACAAAAGACGTCGTTTTCCAAACGTCGGCACCAATGACGGCGACCATAGCCCAGAGAGGTTCGCCCAGCCAGTTGACCGGACCGCTAATCAGCTGCAGGTGCAGCAGCAGATCGTTCCAGACGCCAAACTCAGTATTGAAAATCCAGCGCCAGGCCAGGGCAATCAGGGCGGTGGGTAAGGCCCAGGGTAAAATAGCCGCCGTGCGCACCCAGCCTCGACCCCGAAAAGCTTGATCTAAGGTCAGGGCAATCATCATCCCCAGGCCCAGCTCTATCACCAGGGAAACTGCAGTAAACACAGCCGTATTTCTCAGGCTTTGCCAAAAGCGGCCATCCTGGGCCATACGGGCATAGTTATCGACTCCGCTAAACACTGGCTCTAAATTAGTGCTCAGGTTTTCGGTAAAAAAGCCGAGCCAAAACGCCCGCAGAATTGGGTAAGCGTA
>JBARUP010000706.1:0-2169 GCA_049645805.1 Nodosilinea sp. | reverse complement strand
AGACCGCGTTGGTGCGGCCTACAAAGATCAGGAAAACTGGTCGCGTATGTCTATCATCAACGCCGTGCGAATGGGCAAGTTCTCTAGCGATCGCTCAATCCGGGACTACTGCAACGATATCTGGAAGGTGTCGCCCGTGCCGGTAGAGATGATGGAGTACGATCAGAGGCAAGCAGGACTAAGTGTGCCGTGACAGCTGGTTAGCAACCGATCATTACGGCACACCTTATCGATGTATCCCTATGCCCCTCAATCTCTACTTCCTCCGCCACGGCGAGACTGAATCTAGCCAGACTGGCACCTACTGTGGCTCTACTAATCCAGATATCACTGAGTCTGGTACGGCTATGGCAAAGGCCTTTGCCGAAAAGTATCGGCACCTGCCTTGGGAGGCTGTCTACGTCAGCCCCCTCCGGCGCACGGTATCGACAGCTACGCCCTTCTGTGAGGCCACCGGCCACCGAATGCAGCTGCGCGAAGGCCTTCAGGAAATGTTTTTTGGCGAGTGGGAAGAAAAAACCCACGAACAAGTGCGCGAGGAATACAGCGAAGACTACATCCACTGGCTCACAGAACCCGCCTGGAACTCGCCCACGGGCGGTGAGTCTGGCATCCAGGTATCCAGCCGCGCCGCTTTAGTGGTAGCCGAAATTGAGGCCAACCACGCCGAAGGCAACGTGCTGGTGGTATCACACAAAACCACGATTCGGCTGATTCTCTGTAATCTGTTGGGCATTGACAGCGGTCGGTACCGCGATCGCATTAATTTGCCGGTCGCTTCCGTCAGTATTGTGCGCTTTGATATGCACGGGCCAATGCTGGTCAAGCACGGCGATCGATCTCACCTGCCCGAGGAGCTAGACGCTAGGCCAGGAACCTAAGCGGAGTGGGTGAGTAGGTAGGTAAGCAGATAAGCGAGACGCGTAGCGTTCTACACCCCAGAGACGGTTAGCGACCGACGACTAGCAACATTTGCCGAACCCCATGAAAATTCTCGTGCTCAACGCCGGGTCGAGCAGCCACAAAAGCTGTCTGTTTGACCTCAGCTGCCCCGCCGACGGCCCAGCACCCAGCCCGCTCTGGCGGGCTGCCCTCGACTGGACCCATCAGCAGGGCAGTGTAGAGCTTATCGCCAGAGGGGCAGGCGATAAGCTTCAGCAGATGCTGCCTATTACCGATAAGGTGGCAGGTATTGAGGCCATGATCAATACCCTGGTTTCAGGCCCCACCCAGGTGCTAGACAGTCTTGCTGATGTTGACGTTGTAGGGCACCGAGTGGTTCACGGCGGGCGTGACTACATCGACGCCGTTCGGGTGGATGAGGCGGTCAAAACTGCCATTTGTCAGCTAATTCCCTTAGCTCCAGCCCACAACCCCGCCAATCTGCAAGGTATCGAGGCGATCGAGCAGCTTTTGGGAAATGTTCCCCAGATCGCGACCTTCGACACCGCCTTTCACGCCCGCATGCCCGATGCAGCATCAGCCTACCCCGGTCCATACACCTGGATGGAGCAGGGCATTCGCCGCTACGGGTTTCACGGCATTAGCCACCGGTACGTGGCCCAGCGAGCCGCTGAAATAGTGGGACGCGACATTGCTGAGCTGAAAATCCTCACCTGCCACCTGGGCAACGGCTGCTCTCTGGCGGCGGTCAAAGGCGGCATCAGCATTGACACCACAATGGGGTTTACCCCCCTAGACGGGCTGATGATGGGCAGCCGCTCGGGCAGCGTTGATCCAGGTATTCTCATTTATCTAATGCGGCAGGATGGCTGCGGTGCTGACCAGTTGGATAGCTTGCTAAATAAAGAATCGGGCCTGAAGGGACTGTCTGGGCTTTCTAACGACATGCGTACGGTCGTTGAGGCGATGGAGCAGGGAAACGTCCAAGCCAAGCTCGCGGTGGATGTGTTTATTCACCGCCTGCGGCGGGAGATGGGAGCCATGATCGCCAGCCTGAGAGGGTTAGATATAGTAGTATTTACCGCTGGCATTGGTGAAAACAGCCCGCTGGTATGGCAGCGGGCCTGCGAGCCGTTTGATTTTTTGGGGCTGAAGCTGAAGGAAAGCTTGGATAAGTCGAGCAAAGATCAAGATATTGCAGCAGTGGATTCGACAGTGCGATCGCTGGTAATTCATACCCAGGAAGAATGGGCGATCGCACAAACC
>JBARUP010000705.1:0-3089 GCA_049645805.1 Nodosilinea sp. | reverse complement strand
AGTTTGTGGTCTTCAACCTGGTGAAAACAGCTGCGCTCGCCTGTGTGGCAGGCCACATCGCCCACCTGCTCAACGGTAACCAGCAGGGCATCGCTGTCGCAGTCATAGCGAATGGCCCGCACCTTTTGCACATGGCCCGAGGTCGCCCCCTTGTGCCAAAACTCCTGACGCGATCGGCTCCAGAACCAGGTTTCGCCGTTATCTAAGGTTTTTTGCAGCGACTCAGCATTCATCCAGGCCATCATCAGCACGGTGCCGTCAAGGTGGTCTTGTACGATCGCGGGGACTAGCCCCTGGTCGTTGTAGCGAATGCGATCAACCGGCACAGCGGTGGCAAAGGGCGAAGACTGAGAAGCGACCATAGCACGGATCTTAGAACGTTCTTACCTACTCTAGTACCTAGCGTCACCAGACCTAGCGGTACAGCTAAGCCAGCGTAGGCAAACCCGATCAGGCCCCGCCCACGGCCTAACCCGCAGCACCCAAATCTGTCTCTCATAAAGCGGCAAACCAAAGCAGAACAAAGATTAGGCAGGATTGATCCACTTTTCTTCCAACAAAAGTTAACATGGGAGTTAAGAAACCTTGAGCTAAGTCTAGTTTGGCCTGCCTTGTTAGGAGGCGCTTTGCCTGCGGGCTTGGCACTATTCGATTTTCTATTACAGACGCAGGAGAGCTTCATGACCGGATTTATCCGCGGTTTATTTAGTGGTAAGGGCAAGGCCAAGAATCCAGGCGAAGCAGATCGCCGAGTGCCGCAGCGGCCCAACATCGAGCCTGTCGCAGGTTCTTACTACCTCAATGCCGACGACGCCAAGAGCTACGGCGATATTGACTATATGCGGTCCTCCAAAACGGTGCGGCGCACCTACGCTAAAAAGCGGGGAGATACCGCCGAGAGAGAAAGTATTCGTCAGATTTCTGCACTCGAAGCCGTTAGGCTTCAGGAAAACGGTCAGCTACCTGAGATCAAGCCAGCTCGCCAAGGCAGCTTTTCTCAGCCAGCAGCCAAGTCAGATGCCAGCGCCGATCGTCGTAAGGTCGATACCAACCTAGATATGTTTCGTCAGATGGCAAAAGATATCAAGAAGTAGTCGCGCCCAGACCCGAGCGTTAGATCGCATATTGATGGGGATGCAGTCTTGCTGTGTCCCTTTCTTTTTGAGAACTTTTCCTTCATCAGCGAATTAGATAGGCAAACCAAAAGTAGACACTCTGACCCCATTTTTCGTTACCTTTGGTAAAGATTCATTTAGTTTCCGCCCGTTGACTTCTGTCCTTGGAGCTTTCCCATGCTGCGTTTAGAGCACATCAGCAAGATTTATCCCACTGGGGAAGTTCTCAAGGACGTGAGCTGGGAGGTGAAGTCTGGCGATCGCATTGGTTTGGTCGGCGTCAACGGTGCGGGTAAATCAACCCAGCTCAAAATTATTACCGGCAAGATAGAACCCACGACGGGTACCATTGTGCGCCCCGCCGATCTCAAAATTGCTTACCTGTCCCAGGAATTTGAGGTTAATCCTAGCCACACGGTGCGGGACGAGTTTTGGACGGTCTTTAAGGAAGCCAGCGATGTCCAGTCTAAGCTGCACCACATTCCTGTCCTCATGGAGCAGGCCGATCCCGATGAGCTAGAGCGGCTGATCAATGAGCTCGATAAGCAGCAGCGGCGGTTTGAGTCCCTAGGTGGCTACGGGCTAGACTCTCAGATCGAGAAGATTTTGCCGGAGATGGGGTTTGAGACCGCCGACGGCGATCGCTACGTTAGTGAGTTTAGCGGCGGCTGGCAGATGCGAATGGGGCTAGGCAAGATCTTGCTGCAGGCTCCCGATGTGCTGCTGCTGGACGAGCCTACCAACCACCTTGACCTCGACACTATTGAGTGGCTAGAGAACTACCTCAGAAAGCTCACCACCCCAATGGTCATCGTCTCCCACGATAGAGAGTTTTTAGATCGCCTCTGTACTCAGGTCGTCGAAACCGAGCGCGGGGTTTCAACAACTTATTTGGGCAACTACACCGCCTACCTCACCCAAAAAGAAGAAACCCTAGCGTCTCAGCTCAGCACCTTCGAGCGTCAGCAAAAAGAAATCGCCAAGCAGCAGACCTTTGTGGATCGCTTTCGGGCTAGCGCTACCCGCAGTACCCAGGCTAAAAGCCGTGAAAAACAGCTGGATAAAATCGATCGCATCGAGGCTCCTGCAGGCGGCGTACGCACCCTGCACTTTCGCTTCCCGCCTGCACCCCGCAGCGGGCGAGAGGTGATTACCATCGCAGACCTCACCCATAGCTACGACGACAAGATCCTATTTCTAGGCGCAAATCTGCTGATCGAGCGGGGCGATCGAATTGCCTTTTTAGGCCACAACGGCTCGGGCAAATCGACCCTGCTGCGGTTGATTGCGGGCCTCGAAACCCCCACGGACGGCACCGTTGAAATGGGTCAGCACAACGTGATCCCCAGCTATTTTGAACAAAACCAGGCTGAAGCCCTAGACCTGGAAAAAACCGTCATTGCCACTATCCACGACGAAGTGCCTGACTGGACCAACGAAGAAGTGCGTACTCTGCTGGGGCGATTTTTGTTTACGGGTGACATGGCCTTTAAGCAGGTCAAGGCCCTCAGCGGTGGTGAAAAGGCTCGCCTAGCCCTGGCCAAAATGCTGCTGCGCCCCGCTAACTTGATGATGCTAGACGAGCCCACTAACCACCTCGACATTCCTGCCAAGGAGATGCTAGAAGAAGCCCTACAGCACTATGACGGCACGGTGCTGCTGGTCTCCCACGATCGCTACTTCATATCACGAGTGGCTACCAAGATTGTTGAAATTCGCGACGGTGAGCTGCGGCTATACCGGGGTGACTACCACTACTACCTTGACAAGACAGCTGAAGAGGCCCAAGCTGAGAAGCAGGGGGCGCTAGACGCCGAGAAAAAGGCCAAGGCTGAGTCTAAGCGCAAGCAGCAGCAGGCCAAGCGCAGGGCCAATGCTGCAAAATAGTGACTTTGTAGAGTAATATGCCTTTTATAAAAAATCTTTCTTAAGTAGAGTCTATAGCTCAGCAGCGAGGGCTGTCGCTAGGTTGAG
>JBARUP010000704.1:0-1888 GCA_049645805.1 Nodosilinea sp. | reverse complement strand
TCAGCCATTTCGAGCACCTTAAATTAACGAAGCCTCATCAAGGATTCATTTGCATTATCCTTAGCAACCTTGCCCTAGCCTGCACCCTCAATTTGGCTCTGAAGGCGCTTCGACACTTAACCTTGTCTGCTGATGCTGCCCTCCCCTTTCGGGTTGAACATTCCAAGGCGGACATCTGCCTGAACACTGGCAGGGAAAGGGTTTTGGAGCCCTTTCCAACTCCCCCGAACAACTTCGAGTCGCGCGTCTAACAACTTATTATGCCGACGGTTTCCGTATAATTACCCCCTCTAGGGTAGTTATACCGACGGATTCCGTATAATTCACTTGGAGCGGGTAGTTGTAATAGAGAGCTCACACAGCATATCCCTACTACTGGTAGGCACCTAAAGATTTCTGTATAGCTTCATAAAGACTGAGAGTAGGCGGTGCATTCACTCTACGGTTGACGCAGAGCGATCGCACCAGTACACTCATTTATTAAGCCGTTCAGCCCGAGCGGTGGCCACGCAGAACTCGAAAACTTTGGCGCTGTCCGTAAGTGGTGGAACACCTACGAACAGCTAACCCCGCAAATCTAGCACGCAGATTGCCGGGCTATGGTCGATCGTACCCTAGCTCTCCCAGTTTGCACCTCAGCTGCGGTTAGCTAGGGTTTTCGCGTTCTGTTTTCCTCAAATCCACAGAAGGAACACAGAACCGATGTTTGAATATCTTGAATCCGACGATAGCGATAACCTAGGCAACCCAGAGACCGGCTCTCTGCCGCTGCCGCCTAGGTCTGGGGCAAACGACAGAACCCGATCCCTAAACCCTGAGCGGGTGCGCCACATGCTCTACGGCAGCTTGGCCGCCATAGACCGCACCATCAAAATCCTTCACGCTCTTGGCTACGCCGACCCCAACGACTGGTCAGAGCCGATGCCCATTCCACCCAGCGGTGCACAGAGCAGCGTCGAACGGCCACTGAGCGAAGCCGAAGTGTGGATGGTCATTTTGACCAAAACCCTGCTGATTGAGTAAGCCTCCACTCCCAGAACCGGGTTGCTTTGCCTATAGCCTGGCCCACAGGCAAAAACCACAGCAACCCGGTTTTTGAGCACGGTGAGTTGAGTTAAGAGATTGCCTGTAGATGACCCTCTACGATCGCTTGCCCAAGAGCTGATCGCGCAGCGACTTGATGCGATCGCGAAATTTAGCCGCTTCTTCAAAGTCGAGGTTTTTGGCCGCTTCTTTCATCTGCTTTTCAAACTGACCAATCAGTTCTGGAATTTCCTCTAGGGGCAGCTCTTCTTTGTGCTCGTAGACCTCTTCGAGTTCGTGGGCGTTGAGGCGGCGAGAGACTTCTAAAAACGACAAAATCGAGTTGCTGTTGCGGCGAATGATCGAGGTAGGGGTAATGCCGTTCGCCTCGTTGTGGGCGGTTTGAATGGCGCGGCGGCGCTCGGTTTCGCTGATTGCTCTGGCCATGCTGTCGGTGAGGTTATCGCCGTAGAGAATGGCCTGACCGCGAATGTGTCGGGCGGCGCGACCAATAGTTTGAATCAAGGAGCGCTCTGCCCGCAAAAACCCTTCTTTATCAGCATCGAGAATGGCTACTAGAGAAACCTCCGGCAGATCTAGCCCCTCCCGCAGCAGGTTTACCCCCACCAGCACGTCGTAGAGCCCCTCCCGCAGATCCTGAATGATCTCAATCCGCTCAATGGAGTGAATTTCGGAGTGCAGGTAGCGCACCCGCACCCCGTGCTCTTCAAAGTATTCGGTCAGGTCTTCGGCCATGCGCTTGGTTAGGGTGGTAATCAGCACCCGCTCTTGCTTCGCCGCCCGCTCCCGCACTTCGCCCAGCAGGTCGTCGATTTGCCCATCGGTGGGGCGCACAGAGATCTCG
>JBARUP010000703.1:0-3522 GCA_049645805.1 Nodosilinea sp. | reverse complement strand
GGTATATCTCGAAGCCGGTAGTTGACCATCAAGGATTCGTAGACCAAATCAAGGCTACTATGGAGAGCGGTGTGTAAGTACACTTGTACTATAGTCAAGGGCTTTTCGCAAGCCTCCGCCGCGCCGCCCTAACCATTAGCACGATCAGATTTCTGGGTAGTCTCAGTATTGACGCTAGACATCCAAGGAAAATCCCTGTGTCATCTCCTTCGCAACTGGAAAAGGCAAAGTGTGGCGATGCTGCCGCGATCGCAGCTCTTATCAGTCAGGCCCTGCAACCCCAGGGAATCACCGTACGCGGCGACCTGTACGAAACGTGTCTACGCCTGTGGCTGACCGGGCTAACGCTGCCACCGCAGGCTCAATCCGTTAGCTGTGTGTGTCGGGGCCTAGAGCGGCTTCAGGTTGAGACAATCACGGGTCTACACATCTATGGAGAGCAGGCTGACCAACCGCCCGGCTGGGGTGTAGAAGTAGCTCTGGGCGTGCCCAATGCTGAAGTCAGGCCGCTCAATTTAAGCCCGCAGGCCGCAGTCTCTGAAGCCGGAGTGGTAGAACCAGCCGCTGATGCAGCGCCCGAGTCTAGCCCTTCAGGATCAGCTGACGCGGCCTACAGTCTCCTGGAGCTTGCGCAAGAGTCCTCCCTGAAAGAGGTAGAAGGTGCATACTTCAAGCTCAAAGCCCAGGCGATCCGCCTGGGCGATCGCAGCCGGGTAGAAGTCTTAAAGCGGGCCTTTAGCCAGCTTAAGAACCACATCGAAAATCCGCCAGTTCCTGAGCTACCGCCCCAGGCAGAAGCCGGTGCAGACGAAGCTACTCCCCTTACCTCAGTTGAACGAGTACAAGCCCTGCTTAAGCGCCAGCGGTTTTCAGCGCAGGTTAGCATTCAGGGCAGGCAGCTGCGGATTTCCTGGCTGGCCGTACGGGTTGCTAACCCTGACCAGGCCGCTCGGCAAATTCGAGCCCTGCTGCTGAGTGAAGGTTTAGCGACTCTGGGGCTAGAGGATACAGAAACCCTGGCTATGTTCGGTCTCAGCCGCGATCAGTCGGTGGTTTGGCAGCAGGCTTTACCACTTCAAACCAAGGCCTAGGGGTTCAGCTAGCCACCGTACTCCCCCTGCTGCTGAATCAGCTTAGCCACTAGCCCCGTCCAGCCGGTTTGGTGGCTGGCCCCAAGCCCCGCCCCGTTGTCGCCGTGAAAGTACTCGTAAAACAGTACGTAGTCACGCCAGTGGGGATCGTGCTGGAAAAGGGTAGTGCCGCCGTGGACGGGTCTTGCCCCCGGCTCGGCCTCGCCCTCCGGTTCAAAAATCGCGATCAACCGCTGGGATAGCTCGCTTGCCACCTCCCACAGGCTCATCTGGCGTCCTGAGCCAGCAGGGCACTCTACCGTGTAGTCATCGCCTAGGTAGTGGTGAAACTTTTGCAGCGCTTCAATAATCAAGTAGTTGATCGGGAACCAGACTGGCCCGCGCCAGTTGGAGTTGCCGCCAAATAGCTCGCTGCTTGACTCGGCGGGCTCATAGTCTACCCGATACTCTTGGCCGTCGGCATGAATGGTGTAGGGGTGTTCGGCGTGGTACTTCGAGAGGGCGCGAACGCCGTAGTCACTCAAGAACTCTGCCTCGTCAAGCAGCTTCTCGAGCAGCTGCCGCAGCTTATCACGGGGTTCGACCTCACCTAAAGTCGCATAGCAAAGGGCGAGCATGCGCCGGGCTCCTGCTCCTTTGGTCTCCATACAGGCCACGTTGCGCTTCAGAACAGGACGATTTTGAATGAACCAGTCGAGTCGGGCGGCAAAGCTGGGCAGCTGGGCCAGGGTATCGGGCTCCAGGGTCGTCACCGCAAAAAGGGGAATCAGCCCTACGATCGAGCGGATTTTCATTTGAATACGGTCGCCCTGGGGCAGGTGCAGAACGTCGTAGAAAAAGCCGTCTTCTTCGTTCCACAGGCGAGTCTGGGCGTCGCCGATGTGGTTCATGGCATCAGCAATATAGATAAAATGCTCAAAGAACTTGGTGGCCATGTCCTCGTAGACCGGGTTTTCCATGGCTAGCTCTAGGGCGATTTCCAGCATGTTGAGGCAGTACATGGCCATCCAGCTAGTGCCGTCGGACTGCTCCAGGTTGCCGCCCGTGGGCAGCGGCGCGCTGCGGTCAAAGACGCCGATGTTATCTAGTCCCAAGAAGCCGCCCTCAAAAACATTTTTACCTTCGGCGTCTTTGCGGTTGACCCACCAGGTAAAGTTCAGCAGCAGCTTTTGAAAGACGCGCTCTAGAAAGGGGCGATCGCCTTTGCCGGTCATCTTTTGGTCAATTTTGTACACTCGCCAGGTCGCCCAGGCGTGCACCGGCGGGTTGACATCGCCAAAGGCCCACTCATAGGCGGGCAGCTGACCGTTGGGGTGCATGTACCACTCGCGGGTCATAGTACTAAGCTGGTGCTTGGCAAACTCGGGGTCTACCATAGCCAGAGGAAGGCAGTGAAAGGCCAGATCCCAGGCGGCAAACCAGGGGTATTCCCAGGTGTCGGGCATGGAGAGCACCTCGCTGGTGTCGAGGTGCTGCCAGTGGTGGTTGCGATCGCGATCGGGGGGCGGCTCGGGCATGGTGGGGTCACCCTCTAGCCAGCGCTTTACGCCGTAGTGGTAGACCTGTTTGCTCCACAACAGGCCTGCGATCGCCTGCCGCTGAATCCGCCGCTGGTCGTCACTCAGCTCAAAGGGGGCAAGGTCAGCGTAGAAGTGATCGGCTTCCTGGCGTCGGGTCTGAAGAGTTTGGTTAAAGTCGGAGCCAAGGGGATGCTCAATCTCTTGGTGAGAAAGCCTCAGGCGCACCGTCTGCCGCTCTCCCGGCTCAAGAGCAAGCTGATAGTGAGGGGCAACTTTAGTACCTGTCTGGTCAGGGTTTACCGCGTTTTTTTGCCCGTGAACTACCGCGTTGTGAATGCCGTCTTTGACGTAGGGCGAAGGGTTTTCAGCTCCGAATACCGCCGCGCGGTTAGTATCGTTTTCGGTGAAATACAGGGGTGGCATACCCCCATCAGGGCTCGCGCCGCAGTGGAACCAGTAGTTGCCTAGATCAGAATGCTGCACCTCCACAGTCCCTTCGACCGAAGCACAACGCAGTTTGGGCCGCTCGCTGTCCTCCTCCCAGGCCCAGGTGTTGCGGAACCACAGCGTCGGCAGCAGATGTAGCGCAGCCGTCTCGGGACCACGGTTGACGATCTCGATGTGGATCAGAATGTCTTCGGGATCGGCTTTGGCATACTCCACAAACACGTCAAAGTAGCGATTTTGATCAAAAACGCCGGTATCTAGCAGCTCGTACTCGGCCTGGTCGCGCCCCCGCCGCTGGTTTTCAGCCACCAGGCTGGCGTAGGGATACTCGGCCTGGGGATACTTGTAGCAAAACTTCAGGTAGCTGTGGGTGGGGGTGCTGTCGAGGTAGAAGTAGCACTCCTTTACGTCTTCGCCGTGGTTGCCCTGGCTGCCGGTCAGGCCAAACAGGCGTTCTTTAAGAT
>JBARUP010000702.1:0-8491 GCA_049645805.1 Nodosilinea sp. | reverse complement strand
GTATCGCCGGATAGCAGCGGTCAAACACAATCGAGGCCACCCAATCCTGCAAATCCAAAACGTCACCTTCACCCAGGCCCACCACCTGCCGGTCATCGTCTACGCCAATCACCAGCTTGCCGCCGCTCGTATTGGAAAACGCCACCACCGTCTTTGCAATCTGGTCACGCTGGGGAAGCTGCATCTTTAGTTCGAGCGTCTTGCCCTCGCCCTGCCGAATTTGGTTTAGCAACGCCATAGTAGATTTACGCCTAAACTTTGGTATTAGGACAGATCAGCGTCGCCTGCGGAAAGTAAGTCTTATAGTTTTTCAAATCTCTCGTTATCAAAGCAAACTCTGAAACCAGCACATGCGCGCCGATGAAAAAATCAGGCAGAGGCGATCGCTTAGCCCCCTTATTCTTTCGATATTGAAGAAACACCTTACCCGCCAAGAACAACGCCTCACGCGGAATTTCAATAACCTTAATATCCATCAGTGAGATCGCTTGCTCCACGGCCTCTATGCGCTCAAAGCCTACCGATATCTCCGCATAGACCATCGAATTGATATACAAAGAATTCGTCTGGCTGTAGCGTTCCAGGACAGCTTCCGACCAGTCAGCCCACTGCGGGTCGGCAGTAAACAGATCTAGCAACACGCAGGAATCAACAAAAACACCGTTCATCACCGCTCTCTCGTCAGGCCCATAATTTCATCCGTAGACATCTGAGTCGTGGCGATGCCTCTAAACCTTTTGAACTTACCAGATGCGGCTGGCTCACTCGTTTTCACAATATAAAACCGACCATTCTCTTCGATAAAACTTACTTCTGTTTCAGGCGTTATTCCTAGTACTTCTCTGACCTCCCTCGGAATCGTCACCTGCCCCTTGGTGGTTACCCGCATTCTCCTTCTCCATCAAAAAGGTTAAGTAATACCATATTAGTATTACTTTGAGATGTCCGGTAGCTTTATCCTTGCTAGGTTTTGTGCGATCGCCGCATTCAAAGCCGCCTCTTCTTCTAGCTGCGCCTCAAACTCCGCCTTCAGCGCCGTAAACCGTTCCGTAAAGTCAAAGTCGTCTTCCTCCACGGCTAGACCCACATAGCGCCCTGGTGTCATCACATAATCCAGTTCGGCCACCCGCTCCAGCGACACCGACGCACAGAACCCCTTCACGTCCTCATACGCATCCTCGCCCGTCCGCCAGTTGTGATAGGTCTGCGAAATCTGTCGAATATCCTCCGGCGACAGCTCCCGCGTCCGGCGATTAATCAGGTGGCCCAAGTTGCGCCCGTCAATAAACAGAATCTCACCCTTACGCGGATGACCGTTATTCCGCGCCCGGTTCAAAAACCACAGCGCCGCTGGAATCTGTGTATTCAAAAACAGCTTCGCAGGCAAATTCACAATGCAATCCATCAGATTGCCGTCTTTCACTAGCGCCGCTCGAATATCGCCCTCGCCGCTGGTCTTACTGGTCAGCGCCCCCTTCGCTAGCACCACACCCGCTCTACCACCTGGTGCCAGATGATAGATAAAATGCTGCATCCAGGCAAAGTTGGCATTGCCCGCAGGCGGCACCCCATACTGCCAGCGCCCATCGCCACGCAGCTGCTCGCCGCTCCAGTCGCTCACGTTAAACGGCGGATTGGCAATAATAAAATCCGCCCGCAAGTCCTTGTGCGCATCGTTGAGAAACGAGCCTTCGTTGTTCCACTTTACCTGCGAGCTGTCGATGCCGCGAATTGCCATATTCATTTTCGCCAGTCGCCAGGTCGTCTGATTACTCTCCTGACCGTAGATCGAGATGTCGTTAACTCGGCCCTGATGCTCTTCGACAAACTTCTCCGACTGCACAAACATCCCGCCCGACCCGCAGCAAGGATCGAATACTCGCCCCTTGTACGGCTCCAGCATCGCTACCAGCAGCTCGACAATGCTGCGCGGCGTATAGAACTGACCGCCCTGCTTACCTTCTGCCAGGGCAAACTCACCCAAGAAATACTCGAACACATGCCCTAGCACGTCAGCACTGCGAGCCTTCGCATCACCTAATGCAATATTACTCACCAGATCAATCAGGCTACCTAAGCTCGTCGGGTCGAGATTCTGCCGTGCGAATACCTTGGGTAATACGCCTTTGAGCGAAGCGTTCTCTACCTCAATTGCATCCATCGCCGCGTCAACCAGTTTGCCAATATCGGCCTGCTTCGCCTTGCTTTGCAAAAAAGACCAGCGCGCCTCTGGCGGCACAAAAAAGATATTCTCAGCTTTGTACTCGTCCTTATCCTCTGGGTCTGCGCCTGCGTACTCGCCAACGCCTGCTTCTAGCTTGGTAAAGAGTTCTACAAACGCATCAGAGATGTACTTCAGAAAGATCAGGCCCAGCACCACGTGCTTATACTCAGCCGCGTCAATATTTTTGCGTAGGGTATCAGCCGCCTTCCAAAGCTGCTTTTCTAGCGGTTCTTCTGGGGGTTTGTGTTGCCTAGGGGTAGCCATTGGCCTTATTGCTTCCGGGTACGGGTTAGTTCAAGACCATTGTGCCAGGGCTAAAGAGAGTTCTGTACGGGCAACCGGGTGCGATCGCGCCCCTGAGCGAGCTGGTCCGCCCCTAGCTGAAGCCCCTCCTTTTCGCTAGGGTTAAGGCGTATGAAGCTCTAATTTCTAAGAGGCCTTGCCGTGACCACCGCCCTAGCCAACCCCGCCGTCAAAACCTGGCAGTGGCAGGGGTTCTCCATTCGCTATCAGCACATTGGCACCACCGGTACCCCAGTGCTCTGCATTCACGGCTTCGGGGCCTCCAGCGATCACTGGCGCAAGAACCTGCCGGTCTATGGCGAACAGCATCAGGCCTACGCGATCGACCTGCTGGGCTTTGGCCTCTCCGACAAGCCCGCCCCCGGCCAGCCTCTGGCCTACACCTTTGAGACCTGGGGCCAGCAAATCCTCGACTTCTGCCGCCAGGTAATTGGCCAGCCCGCCTATCTAGTAGCCAACTCTATTGGCTGTATTGTCGCCCTTCAGGCCGCTGTAGACGGTTCTGAGTGGGTTAAGGGCGTAGTCATGCTCAACTGCTCGATTCGGCTGCTGCACGAGCGCCGCCGTGGTGAGATTCCGTGGCATCAGCGCCTCAGCACGCCCGTTGTGCAAAGTCTGCTGGGCTACGCTCCAGTGGGGCGCTTCTTCTTTTCCCGCATTGCCCGAGCTGGGGTAATTCGCAATTTGTTAGGTCAGGCCTACTGCCGCTCTGAGGCCATTACCGACGAGCTAGTCGAAGCCATTCTTGCCCCGGCCCTCACTCCCGGAGCCGCCGATGTATTTTTGGCTTTTGTGCGCTACTCCCAAGGCCCTCTAGCCGAAGACCTGCTGCCTCAGGTTCAGTGCCCAGTGTGGATTATCTGGGGCCAAGATGACCCCTGGGAGCCGGTGGCCCGAGGCCGCACCCTGGCTAACTACCCGATGGTAAGAGCAATAGAAGAGCTACCTCACGTGGGCCACTGCCCCCAAGACGAAGCCCCTGAGCTGGTCAATCCGTTAGTGCTAGGGTGGTTGGGTGATGCTGAGGCTACCTGATCGCGGACGCTCAGGCACGGATCGAGCGCCTACATTCAGGTTCAAACCGTGAATTCTTGAGCCAGCAGTGTCCCATTTCTAAAGTGTCTCTAAAGGTTGCGATTAAACTCAGCTAGCCTTCTTACTATAAAGTCAGTTTGCAAAAACCTTGGGAACCGTCGCCCTCTCTAGCCGCTGCTACCCTGCCCCTACTAAAGGACCCCTACGATGGTCGACTACCAACCCACCGACTCCGGCTTTGCTCTCGATCGCGACTGTAAAACCCTTGCTCGCCACGTCTTCGAACAGCTCCACAGCTTTGGCCCTGAGGCTCAAGACCTGAGCGCCCTAATGAACCGCATCGCCTTAGCCGGTAAGATCATTGCCCGCCACCTCAGTCGGGCCGGACTGATGGAGTCGGCTCTGGGCTTTACAGGTGACACCAATGTCCAGGGCGAAGCCGTCAAGAAGATGGATCTCTACGCCAACGACGTGTTTATTTCCGTATTTAAGCAGAGCGGCCTGGTCTGTCGTCTGGCATCTGAGGAGATGGAAAAACCCTACTACATTCCCGAAAACTGCCCTATTGGGCGCTATACCCTGCTCTACGACCCTATCGACGGCTCCTCCAACGTTGACATTAACCTCAACGTCGGCTCTATTTTCTCCATCCGCCGTCAGCAGGGCGACGACCTTGACCAAACCGGGGCCGATCTGCTGCAAGATGGCCATCATCAGCTAGCGGCGGGCTACATCCTCTATGGTCCTAGCACCGTGCTGGTGTACTCTATCGGGCGAGGCGTTCACGCCTTTGTGCTTGACCCTAGCCTAGGCGAGTTTATTCTAGCCACCGAAGATATTCGAGTCCCTGCCCACGGCCCTACCTATAGCGTCAACGAGGGCAACTTCTGGCAGTGGGAAGACCCCATTCGCGACTTTACTCGCTACGTCCATCGCCACGATGGCTACTCCGCCCGCTACACTGGCGCTCTAGTCGCCGACTTCCACCGCATTTTGACCCAGGGCGGCGTGTTTCTCTACCCTGGCACGACCAAAAAGCCCGAGGGCAAGCTGCGGCTCCTGTACGAAACCGCGCCTTTGGCCTTCTTAATTGAGCAAGCGGGTGGACGAGCCAGCACCGGCCACGAAGACATTATGGCGGTGCTACCCGGCGAGATTCACCAGCGTACCCCCTTTGTTGTGGGCAGTACTGACGATGTCGCCTTAGTAGAGTCGTTTATTCAAGATCACAGCCGCCGCCAGAGCACTCTGCTAAGTACCTAGCCGACGCAACCAGGTAGTGCTCCAAACCTGACCTGAGCGGCCAGAATTTAAGCGTCGAGGCTTGGATCACGCTTCAATCCAAAGGGTATTTAAGGTTACCCTCTAGGGCTCAGCTAGTTATATCCAATACGCTTTGGGCACCGGTTAGTTAAGACGGTCTGTAGTCTTACTAGGTTTGTAAAATCTGCTGTAAATATAGATTGCGGTTTCTGTTAATGGTAAGTAGTCGTGGCGCGGCTATAGGGTGCCCTATGGTCTGCCGCTCACGTTCAGCGCTCATCATCTCTTTTCTGCTCTTTACCCTGCACGCTTATGGTGTCTTTGCTTGAAAATCCCCTGCGCTCTGGTCTGCAGCAAGACCGCATTCCTGAACCACAAATTCTGGTCATCTTTGGGGCCTCAGGCGATCTTACCCAGCGTAAAATTGTGCCTGCTATTTATCAAATGCGGCGTGAGCGGCGGCTGCCTCCCGAACTGACGATTGTGGGCGTAGCCCGGCGCGAGTGGAGCCACGACTTCTTCCGCGAGCACTTGCGCGAGGGGGTCGAAGAGTTTGGCAACGGCCTGGGCTCTGAGGCCATTTGGGATGATTTTGCTCGCGGGCTGTTCTACTGTCCCGGCAACATTGATGACCCTGACTCTTACCAGTCGCTGAAGACTTTTCTAGCCGAACTCGACGAGAAGCGCGGTACCCAGGGCAATCGGATTTTCTACCTGTCGGTAGCGCCCCGCTTCTTTGGCGAAGCTACTGAGCAGCTTGGGGCGGCGGGTATGCTTGAGAATCCCGACAAGCAGCGGCTGATTATCGAGAAACCCTTCGGCAAAGACTTAGCCTCAGCTCGGTTGCTAAATCGGGTAGTGCAGAGCGTTTGCGACGAGCGGCAAATCTACCGCATCGACCACTATCTAGGCAAAGAAACGGTTCAGAACCTGCTGGTGTTTCGGTTTGCCAACGCCATCTTTGAACCTATGTGGAACCGGCAGTTTGTCGATCACGTCCAGATCACCGTGGCCGAAACCGTTGGCCTAGAGGGGCGAGCGGGCTACTACGAGACCGCTGGGGCGCTGCGCGACATGGTGCAAAATCACTTAATGCAGCTGTTTTGCCTCACCGCCATGGAGGCCCCCAACTCCTTAGACGCCGACAGCATTCGCAACGAAAAGACCAAGGTGCTTCAGGCTACTCACCTCAGCGAAATTAGTGATCCTGACGGCGCTGTTCCGACAGCCATACGGGGCCAGTACTCGTCCGGGTGGATGAAGGGCGAGGCTGTACCCAGCTACCGTGAAGAAGACGGGGCTAGCCCTGAGTCAACAATGCAGACCTTTTGCGCTCTTAAGCTCGAGATCGACAACTGGCGCTGGAAAGGGGTGCCCTTCTACATGCGCACCGGCAAACGCTTGCCCAAGAAGGTGAGCGAGATCTCTATTCACTTCAAAGAGGTGCCCTTTCTAATGTTTCAGTCGGCGGCTCAGCAGGTCAACCGCAACGTGCTGGCTCTGCGGATTCAGCCCGATGAAGGAATTTCAATGCGGTTTGAGGTGAAGACCCCCGGCAACTCTCTCAGAACGCGATCGGTTGATATGGACTTCCGCTACGATGCGGCCTTTGGTCAGGCCAACACCGATGCCTACGCCCGACTCATTGTTGACTGCATGCTGGCCGACCAAACCCTGTTTACGCGGGGTGATGAGGTTGAAGCATCTTGGCGGCTGCTGACGCCCCTGCTCGAAGCCTGGGATGCTCCGGCCGATCCAGAAGCGATCCCGATGTACGAGGCGGGCACCTGGGGACCGGTTGAAGCCGAGTTTTTGCTAAATAAAGACGGGCGACGCTGGCGACGACTGTAGGGGCGATCGCCCCATTTGAGCCGACTGTCTCACACCTTAAAGCTATCCCTGAACCCACCATTATCTCCCTTTTACCTCACCTCACTTCACTATGACGACTACTCCTATTGTTGCCCTGCAAAAGCCCAAAGATATCTCCATCGACGAAATTGAGTCAGAGCTGCGCAATATCTGGCGACAGCAGGACTCAGGATCAGCTGCGCCTATGGCCACTCGAGCCACTACCTTCACCATGGTGGTTTACGAGCCCGAGGAGGTACAGCAGGTTTTAGCCGCTCTAGGCTTCTATAAGGGCTATATCGACGGCAACCACGGTCTTCAGACCCGCGACGCTCTGCGCCAGAGCCAGATTGCCTACGACCTGCGCGTGACCGGTCGCGTCGATCCGCCGACCCTGGCTCGTATCCGCCAGGAGTACGCCCAGCTAACGACCTCTCAAAAGGTCTATTCCAACCTTGACCAGCGGGGATTTAGCCTAAGCGAGTCGATTTCAGCCCACAACCCCTGCCGCATCATCAGCCTCTGCCCCACCTTTGGCGAAGATACGGGCGTAAAGGCCCAGGTGTCGGTGTACTGTCCCGTGCAAAGGAAAGGCTCCGGCAACCTGATGTGCTGTGAGTACATCAACCTGCGGGGCACAAAGGCGGCTCTAGAACGGGTCAGCGACCTGATTGCTTCTTTAGCCCTGCCTGAGCTGCCTAGGTTCGTGTGGTGGAAGGCGACCCCAAGCCCGGAGCAGGCCCTGTTTCGCGATTTGGCCAAGTCGAGCAACTGCATCATTGTGGACTCTAGCTACTTCAGCGACGCTGAGGCCGAGCTGCAAAAGATGCAGGAGCTGATTGAGACAGGTACCTACATTGCCGATCTCAACTGGCACCGCTTGGCCCCCTGGCAGGAGCTAACCGCCGCTGCCTTTGACCCCCCAGAGCGACGCGAGTCGCTGCTGGATGTAGACCGCATCAGCATTGACTACGAGCAGGGTAATGCGGCCCAGGCGCTGCTGTATCTGGGCTGGTTTGCCAGCCGCCTCAAGTGGGAGCCGACGGAATGGGTGGATGAGGGCGGGATCTACAATATCCAGAAGATTTACTTCAAAGGCCCTAACGATCTGTCGATTGAGGCAGAGCTGGCGGGCATCCCAGTGGCTGACTCAGGGGAAGTGATTGGCGACCTGACGGGACTGCGAGTGCTTTCTACTAATGAAAAAGCCAACTGCTGCACCATTCTGTGCTCTGAGACCACTGGCTGCATGCGGATGGAAGCCGGCGGGGGTGCCCAGGCGTGCCAGGTAGAGCAGGTGACGGCGCTGACTGACCAGAAGGCTGACTTTATGCTGGGGCAGCAGCTGCAGCGCTGGGGCGAAGACATTCTCTACGAAGAGAGCTTAGCCACGGTGGCAAAGATTATGCATCTGCTCTAGGCTAAATCAGCCCAGGGAACATCGCCAATGCTGCCTCCAACTGCTGTAGAAACCCTTACCGTTGGTTCTATCCGGCTTCAGCTACTGCCTGAGCGAGCGATTTATGTCGAAGCCCTAGGCGCGCTGCTGGTGTCGGACGTGCATCTGGGTAAGGCAGAAACGTTTCAGCACCACGGTTTGCCCGTATCTAGTCAGACCAACCGCGCTACCCTCCAGCGGCTAGAGGATCTCTGTGCCTGGTACCATCCCGAACAGCTCTGGATTCTAGGCGATCTGTTCCACGGGCAAGACGGTATGGCCGATGAGGTAATTGACGCCTGGCTCAAGTTTTTGCACCGCACCCAGGTCAGTGCTCAGCTCGTTGTCGGCAACCATGACCGCCGCCTGCACGATAC
>JBARUP010000701.1:0-4116 GCA_049645805.1 Nodosilinea sp. | reverse complement strand
CAAGAGGCCAGTAGGGACAAATGGCATTTGTCCTTCCGAATAAGGGGTAACTAAGCAGGATTTAGTATAAGACAATAGGGAACCAGGGCAACATACCAGTCCGTCACGGCAGCCATTGCCCCAGTGTTACCCTGCTGCAAAACATCCTTGGAGAGTACCAGACTGAATGTTCTTAAGCCGTGGCTAACGGGTCGGTACCGACAGACAGACGGAACCAGAGGTTTTACCTAGGGAATGGTCTAAGGTTGGGTACAAGCGCACTCGATTACTGGGTACTGACGCGGTTACGCGACGGCCCACAGGAATAGCACTACTCAAGGGCAGTCGAGCGTAGATTGCTCTGCCTGTGGGGGTCTGTAGGCAGTACTTGTACTCACGGCCCAGAAACTGGCGATCGCGCACTACCAAAGCGCCCTCGATATCTTCCACCAGCTCAACATCTTCCTGGCGCACCATTAGATCAGCTAGATCAGCGGCAGACTCCCCGCTAATTTCTGCGGGGAAGCAGCCCACCTCAGTTTGCCAGCCCTGAGGACTGGAGCAGGCCCGCAAGAAGTTGGCCTGGGTAACAAATTCAGCGACAAACCGCGAGGCGGGCCAGCCATAAACGGCTTCTGGAGAGTCGATCTGCTCTAGGCGACCCTGATGCATCACGGCAACGCGGTCGGCTAAGGCCAGGGCTTCTTCCTGGTCATGGGTGACGAATACTCCTGAAGCGTTTACCTGACGCAAAACATCGCGTACCTCCTGGCGCAGGTAGAGGCGCACCTGCACATCCAGGTTGCTGAAAGGCTCGTCGAGCAAAACGATTGCCGGACGTGGCGCTAGAGCGCGGGCCAGGGCTACCCGCTGCTGCTGCCCCCCCGACAGCTCGTGGGGAAAGCGGTGGTTTAGCCCCTCTAGCCCGACTAGGGCGATCGCCGCCGCCGTGCGCTCTGCAATGACCGCTGCCTCTGGTGCCAGTCGGGGCGATCGCTTGCCCCCGTGCCGCTGGAGACCAAAGGCAACGTTCTTCTCTACCGTTAGGTGCGGAAACAGCGCGTAGTCTTGAAACACAATGCCCACGTCGCGGCGTTCGGGGGGGAGCCAGGTGTTGTTATCTATCTGCTGGTGACTGAGGCAGAGAGTGCCGCGATCGGGTCGCTCAAACCCAGCAATGAGGCGCAGCAGGGTCGTTTTGCCGCAGCCTGACGGCCCCAGCAGTCCCAAAATCTCGCCCTGCCTTAGACTTAGGCTGATGTTGTCTACTGCTGGCTCTAGGCTGGAGCTATAGCGTTTGGTGATGCCGTCAAGGCGAAGAATATCCGGTGGGGTCATAGCCTAGCGAAAACGAAGAGCGGTGCCGCTAGCAGCAGGCAAGCGAGCACGCGAGTAGAGCTGCTGCAAATACTGTTTATCAATTCATTAACTATACCGCTCGGTAGCCCCCCAACGCCTTCGGGCAGCAGGCCCAACTGGCCCAGGGCTGACTAGCGGTTCAGCAAGGTATATAGCGCCCTAGCTCTATCTGTTGGCTAATCTTGGCTTGACAGTAGTCAACTGCTGCCCGGCCTAGATGCACAGGTCAGCCCATCTGTAGAGCTGTTGTGATGGTCCAAACGTCAACCAGCAGCAGCAGCAGCGTGAACCCCAGCAGAATAAGGTACATCCACGGCTGAGCCAGGGGCTTTACATCCCGAGTATCGATACCGGTGTAGGTTTCAACAAGCGCCACCAGACGGGCAAACCCAGCTACGCGCATGGGCAGCAGATAGGCTTGTTGATTGGTGCCAACAAAGTAATACACAATGCCGCCCTGGCCGGTCGAGCGGGGCTTGAGGGCCTGGGCATCACTCCAGGGCAGCCGCCAGCCGCCGCGAAACAGCCAGCGAATCCACATCGGGTAGGTGACCTGAAGGCCGTTCTTATCCACCTCTACGCGCTGGGCCAGCGCGCCGTAAATTACCAGCCCACCTAGCGCAATGCCTGCGGTCAGCAGCGCTGGAGATACCGCAGCCTGGGTTGCCTGGGCCAAGAAAGGCAGTGGTCCCATCAAACTTCCGTACAGCAGCAGCAGCGTCAGACGAATTAACGGCGAAATGTGAAAGACCTGGCGTGCCTGAGTCTGAGCTGTCTGGGCAGCTGGAGAGGGTATTGACTTGACCATAGGGAGCTAGCGCAGTAGTGGCGTAGTGTACACGACAGATGTAGGCTGAGCGTGGTGACAACCAGGCGAATGAACGGCAAGAAAGCCAGAGGCACTATGACTCGGCTGATACTGATACCGCTGCTGGTACCGTTTTACCTTCACGGTAAATATTTTTGCACCACCTGCCACCCCGACAGTCCAGCCGCCGCTAGCCCTAGCCCTAGTCCGCCATTAAGCCCAACGTGGAGCGATCGCGCCCACGGCCGCTCCGGGGCAATACGGGTAGCACTCCAGGCGGAAGCCAGCACCGTGACAACCACCGCTAGCCCAAACAAAAGATGGACAGAATGCCCCAGACGTCCGTACTCACCCAGAGTACCAACTACCCCAATAGCGAGCAGCACCAAAACCAGCCCCACCATTGTCGAGCCCAGCGCAATGTGAAGAGGCCTGACCCAAGCCGACCGTTTCTGCTGCTTGGAGCGGGTATAGTACAGCACGCCGCCCGTCATAGCCAGCAGCGTATAGCCCGTGAGGGTAAGCCCCATAGACCAGGCGGCAAGACGCCACAACCATAAAAACGAAGGTAGGTTCACCGTTTTTCCCCTAGCTCACACCCCTGGTTCAGCCCTGGTGACGCAAAGCAGGCTGTAGCCTACTCTTAAGCCGCACAGGTGCTAGGTTCTATCAGGGTTGAGCGCGCCGACCCTATCAGTCTACTAGCCCAGCAGGCTGAAGGGCTAGCTAACCGATGAAGCTATTGCAGGGGTCTGCGTCTCTAGGGAACCGCCAGTCTGATCAGCCTCAAGGGCGGGGCCTGAGGCTGACTCAAAAACCGCTGCCTGTGGAGCATCGACCTGGAGGCGATCGCAGGGAATAGTGTCAGATAAAATAGCGCTAGCCATCATACCTGTGTGAATCTCTAAAAGCGCCCTGGGAACGGTTTCAAAGAGCAACCGCTGCCCTGGAAAAACCACCCGCTCAAAGTACCAGTCGGGTACGTTTGTGATGCGAGCGATCTGGATTTTACTAGTGGCGTTGACATAACAGCAGAGAGTTTGACTCTGGCCGTCGGTGGGGAGGGGGTCAAGAATTTGTGCCATTGATGCTTTACGGCGAACTGCAAGAATCACTGGGGAAAGCCTAACACTCCGTGATCCCCAGCTGTTGTAAAGGCGACTACCAACCCCTACAGTATCTTTACTATTTGCAACAACTGGAAACATTCCTTCAGATTTGGCGGCGGCTATGGCCAACCTGCGTATCCCCTCCCCTAGAGCTTTATCGTCCTGAAGTGCCTGTCAAGCCTTGAGCTGGTTTGCCTACAGCGGCTAGCCAGAGAAATTTTATTTTATTTTTATACCATGCCCTCGAGTCTGCTGCTGCCTCAATTTTCAGATAGTTTTTCAGATAGTTCTAGAGCCATGCCTTCGCTCCGCCGCTGCTCTAGTCCGGCATCCGCCCAGGCAAGACCTAGAAACACGTAGGATGGAATTTAGGGTTGTAGTCCCTCAGCCAAGAGATTCGTAGGTTTGCCTACCCAAGCAAAGGGACGGTGTTATTGTGAAGATATATGTCAAGCCTGAGAAGTATGCCCTCCACTACCGTCAGTCAGGCCCGTGTTCTCTACGTTCGGCTGCCTTGTAATCCCATTTTTCCCATTGGGGTAGTTTACCTAGCCGACCACGTGCACAAGCTGTTCCCCCACGCAGACCAGCAAATCTTTGATCTAGGTGCGGTGCCGCCCCTAGACTATGGCGCGGCCCTCGATCGCTGCATTGACGACTTTAAGCCCACCCTGCTGGTGTTTTCGTGGCGCGATATTCAAATCTTTGCTCCAGTAGGCGGTCGCGGCGGCAATCCGCTGCAAAACGCCTTTGAATTTTTCTACGCTCGCAATCTGTTTCTCAAGGCTCGAGGGGCCTTGGGTGGTCTGCGCATGGCTACCACCTACCTAGCCGAGCTGTGGCGCAACCAGGGCCTAATCA
>JBARUP010000700.1:0-10874 GCA_049645805.1 Nodosilinea sp. | reverse complement strand
ACCATGACCGCCGCCTGCACGATACCCTAAGTCAGCTTTCGGTGGAGTGCTTCGACGAGGCGGTTGACATCAGCGGCATTCTGCTGAGTCACGAGCCCGAGCGGACGGATCACCTCAACATCTGCGGCCACATTCACCCCTGCTTTCGGCTGAAAGCGGGGTGCGATCGCCTGCGTTTGCCCTGTTTTCACTGGCAGGCCCAGCAGCACCGGCTGACGCTGCCCGCGTTTGGAGAGTTTACCGGTGGCTACGACATCACCCTAGCCCGAGGTGAGGTAGCCTACGTGGTGGCAGAAGGGACAGTCGTGGAGTTTGGGCGATAGAGGATAGGAGATGCTGGGTGAGTGGGTAAGAACAGCTGTGAAAACATAAGGAGTGTTGCAGATTTCGAAGTCTCACAACTAGGGCGCAAGCGCCCTGGGGTCAGGCGCTATGCTATATCTCTAGTCCTGAAGGGAGAGGGGTCATGGTAAGGGGCAGGCGGTGGATGGCGTGGGGGCTCTGTAGCGTACTGAGTTTTGCTGCGCTCGGCTGCCGCGATCGCGGCGAAACAGTGGTGGAGAGTGTCCCTGCAGCCGATGAGCAGCCGCTAGTGAGTTCTGCGGAATCGACAGCAACACCAGAGACAGCGACCTCAGCGGCTACCCCAAAGCCGCACCCGCCGGAGCCGGGGGTAGGAGGCACAGGAGAAGCCATCAACCCCTCCCGAGCGGCGCAGCTAATTACCGCTCAGGAGGGAGCGCAGGTCAACTTGCGATCGCAGCCCACCACCGCCTCTAACGCCAAGGGCTACGGCCTCATGGGCGACCCTGTGCAGCTGCTGCGATCGGCCCAGCGCAGCGACGGCACCTGGTACTATGTCAAATTCGAAGAATCGGGAGCCGAAGGCTGGATTCGCAATGATTTTATTAACACCGCAGGCCGGGCTACCCCTCTGTCTCAGCGGGCCAGCAATAGCAGCACCTGCGAAGGCCTAATGGAGAGTATGTCCGTAACGGCCTTTTACGATGCCAGCGGCTTTCACCTGGTGCGCTTTGTTAACGTCGAAACCAAGAACACGTTTGACGCCACCCTCAGTCGTCAGGGCAGCAGCAACGCCGGACAGCCGCTCTACCAGGGCAGCGCCACCCCGCCCGCAGGCGGCAGCTATCCGGTGGCGCTTGTTGACCTTTCGGGAGGTAACCCCCGCAGCGGCTCCGAAGTTGCCATCGACTATCTTGGCATCGAGGACAGTGTGCCTTGTCAGTAGAGGGCTAGTCTCAGTCGATCAGCCCTTGGAGGTCAGCAAAATCGACTCAGCGGCGGATTCGAGACCTAGGCACGCTGATAAGATTGGAGCGTGACCTTGTTAGTAGGAGCACTTCCATGGCTAAAGAACTCAGCACCGCAGAGCAGCAAGAGCTGGAAAAGCTGCGAGAGACTGTTAAACAGGCGATCGCTGATGGCGTGCTTACTCAGGCCGAGCGCGATACCATCACCGCTACCATGCGGGCCGATGGCAAGGTCACGTACGAAGAGCTTGATCTCGTCCGCCGCCTGGTCAACGATAAAGCCGACGCCGGAGAGCTAAAGATCGAATGACTTAGCTAGGCGGGTCTTGAGCTGTCTACCGCCTTGCCTTAGCTCGCCCATCCATCCACCCACTCACCTACCCACCCATGGCCCCTGATTCCTTACCTACCGCTGTGGCCGTGGTGCACGAGTGGCTCGTGAGCCGCGCCGGGTCAGAAAAAGTGGTTGAGCAGCTGTTGAGGGTCTGCCCCCAGGCCGATATTTTTAGCCTGGTTGAGTTCCTAGAGCCTGAGGCGATCGCGCTGATTCCTCCCGGCACCTCGGTGCAGACTTCATTTATTCAAAAGCTACCCTGGGCGCGGCGGCACTTCCGCCAGTACCTGCCGCTTATGCCCCTAGCGGTTGAGCAGTTTGACCTCACGGCCTACGACCTCGTTGTTTCTAGCAACCACGCCTTTGCTAAGGGAGTGCTAACGCGCCCCCATCAGCTCCACGTTAGCTACGTGCACACCCCTATTCGCTACGCCTGGGACTTACAGCATCAGTATCTCCAGCAGGCTAGGCTCTCTAGCGGGGCTAAAAGCGCCCTCACCCGCCTCATTTTGCACTATCTGCGGCTGTGGGACCTAGCGGCAGCTCACCGGGTTGACTGCTTTGTCGCTAACTCCCGCTACGTAGCTCGTCGGATTTGGAAGACCTACCGCCGTCCGGCTACAGTCATCTATCCGCCTGTGGCGATCGATCGCTTTCGCTGGCAGCAGCCCCGCGAAGACTTTTATCTCACCGTGTCGCGCTGCGTACCCTACACACGGGTTGATTTAACGGTAGAGGCGTTTAACCGACTAGGTCTGCCGCTGGTAGTGATTGGTGATGGACCAGCCCTTGGAGAACTGCAAAGCGTAGCGAGATCAAACATCACATTTTTGCGGAACCCATCCGACGCTGTGGTGTCAGATTATATGGAGCGCTGTCGGGGATTTGTTTTTCCGGCGGAGGAGGATTTTGGCATTACCGTGGTCGAAGCTCAGGCGGCAGGGGCACCCGTGATTGCCTACGGCAGAGGAGGCTGTGCCGAGACGGTAGTAGACGGCAAAACCGGTCTGCTGTTTGAACAGCAGACCGCAGAACATCTAGTGCAGGCCGTGCAGCACTTTGAGGCCCGCCGCCATCAGTTTGTAGCCGAAACGATTCGCTCCCAGGCCGAAACATTCTCAGAAATGAGGTTTCAGCGTGAGATAACCGCTTATTTAGGACAAAAGTGGCTGAAGTTTAAGCAGGGCGATGAATTAGAGTAGTGTCGGTGTTGCAGGAGTTATTGGGGAAATTTATGTTTCCTCTGGAGCGCACGGTTCAGCCAGTCATCTTGTCGCTAAGAATGTCAACCCGATCGCTACCGATGGTTGGCCTGCTAGGCGGCTCTGACCTGCTGGCCTTATTTCTGGCCGGTGTCGCTGGGGTCTACCTGCGGCTAACGTTTGGAGGCCAGTACACACCTGACTTATATGGGCAGCTCTGGCCTATTTTAGGAATATTTTTGCTGGCCTATGCAGCGGCAGGGCTCTATCCGGCGGTAGGGCTAAGCCCGGTTGAGGAACTGCGGCGCATTTGTCTCTCAACTAGCTTTACCCAGCTGGTGCTGGGAGCGGGATTGTTTCTAACTGGTGAGAGCGAAACCTACTCCCGCGGCGTCTTCTTGATCACTTGGGCGCTGTCGCTGGTCATGGTGCTGCTGGGGCGGCTGCTGGTGCGGCAGGTATTTGCCCGCTATTCTTGGTGGGGCTACCAGGTGCTTATTTTAGGGGCTGGGCGCACTGGCGAGCTGGTGATTAAAACCCTCCAGAATCAGCCCGGCTTTGGCCTCAATCCGGTGGCGGTGCTGGATGACAATCGCGATCGCCGCGCTGCGCTCTGCGGTATACCGGTGCTGGGGCCGCTGTCGATTGCCCCTCGTCTGGCCCGCAAGCACGATATTCACTACGCCATTGTGGCGATGCCGGGGGTGCAGCGCGAGAAACTACTCCGGATCCTAGAACGCTATGGCCGCACCTTTCCGCATTTAATGATGATTCCCGATCTATTTGGGGTGTCGAGCCTGTGGGTTAGCTCAAAAGACCTAGGCGGCATTTTGGGGTTAGAAATTCGGCAGCAGCTGCTGCTGCCGGGGCCGCGCTTAATCAAAGCGCTGCTCGATATCAGCTTGACGGTCTTGGTGGGAATCGTTGTTTTACCGCTGCTGGCCCTGATTGCAGTATTGGTCAGGCTTGATTCACCGGGGCCGATTTTCTACGGGCAGCGAAGGCTGGGGCAAAACAACGTGCCCTTTGTGGCCTGGAAATTTCGCTCTATGGCAAGTAATGCCGACCAGGTGCTGGAGCGCTACTTTGAGGCCAACTCAGCGCTGCGATCGCAGTGGGAACGTGACCACAAGCTCCGCTACGATCCGCGCATCACCAGGGTGGGACATTTTCTGCGTCGCACTAGCCTAGACGAACTGCCGCAGCTTTGGAACGTGCTGCGGGGAGAAATGAGCCTAGTCGGACCTCGGCCTATCGTCAAAGAAGAAATCATTCGCTACGCCGAGAAGTACAATCTCTACACCAAGGTAATGCCTGGGCTGACGGGGCTGTGGCAGGTGTCGGGACGCAACAACGTGTCCTACGAGGAGCGGGTCAACCTAGATGCCTACTACGTTAGGAACTGGTCAGTATGGCTCGATATCTATATCTTACTGAGAACTGTTTGGGTGGTTGTGCTTGGCGATGGAGCCTACTAAAGTCAAGGGCGGAAGCCGCAGTTTGGTCCTAGAGCGGCTGGTCCTAGCGAGTCTAGTGGTGCTGCCCTACGTTATCTACGGGGCGATCGCGACCCTAGTCAGCTTTTTGGTGGTCAGTCTGCGCCGCTGGCATCGCCAGATTTGGCGGCTGCTGTACGGCCAGGGCTGGGTCTGGCTAGCCCTGGGGCTGGGCGCTGGGGTAGCGCTGTCCGAAGCGCCCGGTGAGTCTGCCCTACAGGCGCTTAACTTTGTGCCGTTTTTTATTCTTTACGCCGCGATCGCCGTTGCCCTTCCTACCTTTACTTATCCGCTCCAAACCCTGCGCACCTGGAGCGTAGCGCTGCTTGCTACCGCAGTTCCGATTAACTTAGCGGCGGTAGCTGAGTTTTATCTGCGATCGCCTGGCGGCCTCAGCCGCTGGGGCAGCCACCCGTGGCTACAGTGGCTGTATCTAGAAACCGACTACGGTCAGCGGGCCAGCGCGATCTTCGGGCATCCCAATGCCTTTGCCAACTACATGGTGCTTGTCTTTGGTCTGGGCCTAGGCCTCTGCGCCTACTATCTCAGCCACACCAAGCTGAGAGCCAGGGGGCTTTGGGCCTGCGCGGCCACAGCGCTGGTGCTGGTCGGCATTTTTTGCTCTGGGTCTCGCAACGGGCTTTTAATTGCTGGCCTACAGCTGCTGCTGTTCGGCAGCCTGCTGAGGCCCTACCGCTATATCTTTTGGGCTGGCCTAGGGGCGATCGCGATGATGACTATCAGCGTTCTGATCTGGGGCATAGGCGGACGCAGCCTTACCGAAGCCTTTGCTACCGCTTCGGTAAGGCTGAGCGTTTGGCAGTTAGCCCTAGATATGATTCCTCAGCATCCCTGGTTTGGCACTGGCTTGGGTACCTTCAAGCTGCTCTACGACCCGGCTGACGTTCCGGTGGCAAACGATTTCTTGCCCCACGCTCACAACCTCTGGCTCATGCTCGCTGCCGAAGCAGGCATACCGGTCGCTTTGGGCTTTACTGGCGTGGTCGGCTGGGTAGTAGGGCGCAGTACCTACAGTATTGCTGCCCATCCTATTGCCCCCGATACCCTAGCTCTGCTGGGCGGCTGTCTGGCTGGCTTTGGGGGCACCACAGCCTTTGCCATGTTTGATCTAGCTTTTTACGACGGTCGCATCAACATTCTGGGCTGGCTGCTGCTGGGCTGTATTCAGGCCATGACGAGCCTGGTGCCAAGGTTAGCAGCCGCAGATCAAGCTAGATCAGCTTAGCCACTCGCAGACCGAAGTACAGGCCCAGAGCTGTACCCACCATGACCAACAGAAACAATACGTAAGCAACCACGCCGCCCATAACGCTTTCTCCACAATAGTTACGCCTTTATATTGAACCACGACGGGGGACGGGAGGGAGAGGAGAGGTATGGAAGTGGATGAGTGGGTAGGGGAGTGGATGAGTGGGTAGGGGAGTGGATGGGTGGGTGTAGAGTTTTAAAGCAACCCTCTCCGCTGCCTAGTCATGCCTACGAAATCCGTTATTCCTGTGCCGCTGCCTAGCCAGCCCTACGACGTGCTGATAGCCACAGCGGGGCTAGATCACCTGGGTAACTGGCTGGCGGAAGGGGAGCGGCCTTTAGTCAAACCTGGGCAAAAGCTGCTGCTGGTGTCGAATCCAGCTATTTTCAAGCACTACGGCGATCGCGCAGCAGCGGCCCTTTCTAGCGCGGGCTACATTGTTGAAACCTGCCTACTGCCTGCCGGAGAACGCTACAAGACCCTCAGCTCGATCCAAAAAATCTATGACGCAGCGCTGGGCTTTCACCTTGAGCGCAAGTCAGCAATGGTAGCCCTAGGCGGCGGCGTCATTGGCGATATGACCGGCTTTGCTGCCGCCACCTGGCTACGAGGCGTTGGCGTGGTGCAGGTGCCCACTTCGCTGCTGGCTATGGTCGATGCTTCCATCGGTGGCAAAACTGGCGTGAACCACCCCCAGGGTAAGAATCTAATCGGGGCCTTTCACCAGCCCCGCCTGGTGATGATTGATCCCCTTGTGCTCAAGACCCTGCCGCCGCGCGAGTTTCGCGCTGGCGTAGCAGAGGTGATCAAGTACGGTGTGATCTGGGACAAAGACCTGTTTGAAATCCTAGAGGCCGCCCCTCGTCTCGACCAGTACCGCTATCTGAGCGATGATCTGCTGCACACCATTCTGGCGCGATCGTGCCAGGGTAAAGCTGAGGTGGTGTCTCAAGACGAAAAAGAAGCCGGGCTGCGGGCCATTCTCAACTATGGCCACACCATCGGCCACGCGGTGGAGAGCCTGATGCAATACCGAGGCGTGAATCACGGCGAGGCGGTGGCGATTGGGATGGTAGCGGCAGGCAAGATCGCTGCTGCCCTTGGGTACTGGACAGCCGCCGAGGAAGCTCGGCAGCTCAAGCTGCTCGAAAAAGCAGGTCTGCCTACCCAGGTTCCAGCCCAGCTAGCAGCAGAAGACATTGTTACCCTACTTCAAGGCGACAAGAAAGTCGAGGATGGCCAAGTGCGCTTTATTTTGCCCAGGGGTCTGGGGGCTGCTTTCATCACTAGTGATGTTCCCCGCGACGTCGTCACAGCCGCTCTGTGAAATATAGATCGCCTAGATCGCTCCCATCGTTCTAGTAAGGGGTAGATGAAAGGGCCGCCGTGCCTCTGCCGCACCCAGTCATGGCCCGACTAGTAGTCAAGCAGAATTAAGTCATCTTCACTAAGGCAACTGTTGCCAGCAGTAAAACACCTACAACGACAGATCTTAAACGTATGTGACGACATCTAGACTAAGGGCTCCGCGCTTTTGTAAGGATGCCGATTGTGCCCAGCAACAACTTGGATTTAGGAGAGCAGGCCCTCAGTAAGGCAGTAGAAGTGGGGCTATCTACCCAACTCGACGCTGTAGAATCCCTGGAGGTCGAGATTCGCACCAATCCCATTGCGTTTATGCAGGGAGAACTAGAGTCGGCAGATATCCAGGCCCAGGGTTTAGTCATCAAAGATGATTTGCGTACCGACCAGCTAACGGTGCAAACCGATGGCGTAGCGATTGATCCAATCAAGGCGGCCCTGGGCGAAATTGAGTTCACTCGGCCTACCAATGCCGCTATGGCAGCCAAGATTACCGAGGCCGATGTCGAGCGAGCCTTCAACTCTGAATACATTCACCAAAAGCTACAGGCCGTAGAGGTGGATTTGGGCGATCGCTCGGTACAGGTTAATGCCCAGCAAGTGCAGGTTTCGCTACCGGGACAGGGCAGGGTCGCGATCGCCGCCGACGTACTGGTGGTCGAATTAGGAGAACAGCAGCACGTGGCCTTTAACGCGCTGCTAGCGATGGGGCCAAAGGGCTATGAGCTTGTGCTCAACGATATTCAGATGGCAGCTGCAAACACGTCAGACGAGCTGACCCGTGGACTGCTAGCGATCGCAGCTAATCTGCTGGATCTGCGCCACTTTACCCTCAGCGGCATGACCCTTCAGCTACAGCACAGCAACGTTCACCCCGGGCACATCGATATGCAGGCGCAGGCCTACCTGGAGAAATTTCCCGGTGGCTGATATTTTAGCAATGAAAATATAGGAGAACTTTGCTTCCTCTCAAGGGCGCAGGCCCTGCGTCCCTACCGGGTTGTCTTTTTTCTCAGAATGTACTCGACATCTCACCTAGCGTCTCTCACCGTGATCTAGGTGAAGGAAAGCCGATGGGAATGCGCCTCAGACTCTAGAGCAGGGTGGTCTAAAGCAGCGGAATGTAAGGATAGAATAGGCTATGCCGCTTTAGAAACCGTTATGCAAACTCAAGATCGCCCTATTGCTGTCCCGGCTCCTGGCCTTCTCTACCCCAGTCGGCACGCTAGCGTCAGCCGCGCTACCGGCGAAACCGACGTGCAGGTCTGCTTAAACCTAGACGGCACGGGTCAGTGCGATGCAAAAACAGGCATTCCTTTTCTAGACCACATGCTGCACCAGATTGCCTCCCACGGGCTGCTCGATCTAGAGGTGCAGGCCACAGGTGATATTGAAATCGATGACCACCACACTAACGAAGACGTTGGCATTACGCTAGGTATGGCGCTGCACCAGGCCCTGAGCGATCGCAAGGGCATTACCCGCTTTGGCCACTTTGTCGCCCCTCTAGACGAATCACTGGTGCAGGTAGCGCTTGATTTTTCAGGGCGGCCCCACCTTAGCTACGGCCTTGAAATTCCGACTCAGCGGGTCGGCACCTACGACACTCAGCTCGTGCGCGAGTTCTTTGTCGCCGTGGTTAACCACAGCCAGATGACCCTGCACATTCGTCAGCTCGACGGCCTCAACTCTCACCACATCATTGAGGCCACGTTCAAAGCCTTTGCCCGCGCTATGCGCATGGCTACCGAGGTAGACCCTCGCCGGGCGCATCTAATTCCTAGCTCTAAAGGCGTTATCTAGGTTTTGAAAACAGGGCTTTAAAACAAGCGCGAGGCGCAGCCGTTGCTGCGCCTCGCGTCGTTTGGGCAGGGTGTCGTTGGTCTAAGCCGCTTCCATCCAGTCATAGATTTGCTCTAGTTGCTCTAGGGTCACTAAACCGTACTGCCAAAGAATCATCGGCAGTGGTCCAGGGTCTTGCTCAACGTGCTTTAGGGCAACCTGAATAGAGGCCGTCGAAATAGCTAAGTCATCCTGCAAAAACTGAATCAAACTGGGCTGAGCGCTGATAGTCATAAAGTCTCACCTCCTTAAAGGCTAGGGCGCATAGATATTGCCCACGATTTTACACAAGGATGCCTCGGCGACACCATTAATTTTGGGCTAGGGTAACCGAACTTTTATTACACCCGAGTTGACTTTATCGTTCTACCGACCGCCTACTTAGAATCGGGCGAGGGGCTGACGATGTTGTATAGAGCGGCATAGTCATCATCGGCAAATCCTGCCTGCACCGCTTGATCGACGAGCCGTTGCACGCTCTCTGCCGGCAGGGCCACAAGCCCAGCGGCCTCAGCGGCCTCCACAAACAGGCCCATATCCTTCAGCAGGTGCTTGGTAGGAAAATTGGGATCGGCGAACTGGCGAGTCTGCATACGGTGCAGCTTTTTGTCAAAAGTAGGAGCATAGAGAGCGCTCTGGCGCACCACTGCCATAAAGGTATCTACATCTATGCTGGCAGCCTGTATCAGCCCCAGGCTTTGGGCAAAAGCGGCTGTAAGTGAACCGATGAGCTGATTCATAGCCAGCTTGAGGGTAGCGGCACTGCCCACCGGCCCAACGTGGTAGAGCGTGCTGCCCAGACACTCTAGCAGAGGCTGCCAACGCTGGTAGATATCGTCTTCGCTCCCCACCATGATGATCAGTTTGCCATTTTTGGCCTCAGGAATACTGCCCAGAACAGGCGCTTCTAAATAGGTGCCTCCGGCCTCAGCCACACCCTGGCTCAGCGCCTGACTTTCGGCGGGGGCAATAGTACCCATCTGAATGATGGCGCAGGTTTCTAGGGGCGACGGACGGGCGACCATACCCATGGCGGTTAGAAGCGATCGCACCGCCTCGCCATCGGTCACCATCAAAATGACGGCTTCTACAGTCTGTGCTAGCTCCAGAGGGGTACGACAAACGTTGGCTCCAGCTAGCTCTAAGGGTTTGAGCCGAGCCGACGTACGGTTGTAAACCCAAACCTGATGGCCCGACGACAGTAGCTTAAGGGCCATAGGCGACCCCATTAACCCAGTCCCAATCACCCCGATCTTCACCTGTTGTGTCCTCCCGGTTGGTTCTTCTCGGCTGCGGCTGTGCAGGTGGTTGTAGATATCGGTGGCCAGCCTTGGAGACTGGCTGCGGTCAAATCCAAAGCTGAATCCTGAAGTTGAGCAGACGGGTGCCTCTGCCCTGCTGCGGCGACGGTAGACCCTATCCAACCCGCCAAGAACTGGCGCAGCCAGTGTTTTACCGCAGGGCCGTAAAGACGATGCTGGCTGATATGGCGGACCCGGGGCTGAGCTCCGGGGCAGGTAAGCTGATCGGCTCCCTCAGTAGTCCAGTGATTGACCATAGAGGCGATGATTTCAGGATGAAACTGGAATCCGTAGGCCCGCCGTCCGTAGCGAAAAGCCTGGTGGGGAAATGTAGAGCCGGTGGCCAGCAGTTCACTGCCCTGAGGCAGCGTGAAGCCCTCCTGATGCCACTGGTAAACCATCAGCGGACCGGGTAGCAGAGCCTGGCCCGCAGGAGTCGGCATAATTGGATAGTAGCCGATTTCTCGCTGCCCCTGAGGGTGGGGCAGTACCGCTGCTCCCAGCGCGCGCGCCAGCAGCTGCGCGCCTAGGCAGATACCCAAGTAGGGTTTTTCTGAGGCCAGGGCTAGGTCAATCCAGTCCAGCTCTTGGCGAATATAGTCTAGGTCGTCGTTGGCGCTCATGGGGCCGCCAAAAACCACAGCGGCACTGTGTCCGTGCATAGTAGCAGGCAGAGAGTGCCCTAGGGCCGGGCAGCGCACGTCAAGGGAAAATCCTAGGGCTTGCAGCACGTCCCCCACCCGACCTGGGCTGGAGGTGCTTTGATGGACAACGACTAGAACGGGCAGGCTAGCAC
>JBARUP010000699.1:0-9371 GCA_049645805.1 Nodosilinea sp. | reverse complement strand
GCGCCAGAAAGGTTAGTCGAGCGCCATGCCAGGGCAGGTGGGGTCGCAAGGCGGCTTGAATTCGGCTAATCTCGTTCATGAGGAGGTCGATGCTAAGACTGTAGTAATTCCTAGCTCACCTCCTCGTCCCTCATCTTGTCAACTCCTCTCCCTGTCCGGTCTGTAGCTCTCCTCAATCAAGTTTTGTCCTCGTACCTTGAGCGGGGATATACAGTTGGCTTTGAAGGCCTGGTCAATTTGTTAGCAGGTCAGCTCCACAAAATTATTGATAAGGTCATTGATGCCGCATCGTCAAAAGCATTCTTTCTCATGATGCGCTGACAACCCCTGGTTTGTTTCTTATATCAGTTTGAGCAGGCTTTCAACGGCAGGCACCGCGTGGGCCCAGGCCAGTTCGTAGTTGAGCTTAAAAGCTGGGGTTTGTTTTAAGACAGAGATGCCTGGATAGGTAAGCCCTGGGACAACCGGCGCATTACCCACCCCAACCCCCCCCGCAACCATGGCCAGCGTATCAGACAGGGTTGAAACATCGATCGCGATAACCGGCTTGAAACCGGCCTCAGCCGCATACCGCTGGTAAGTGTCGTATATAATCGGCTGGCGATCGCGGTCGGGCAGAATCAGCGGATAGCCCGCTAGGTCTGCCAAACTGACCGTCCCTTTTTTTTCGAGCTCGTGCCCCGCCTGCACTAGCACAGACATCGCTACAGTACCCAAGTGTTGTCGATAGATTCCCGCTGGAATTGAAACCTCCCAGGCGATCGCTGCGTCAATTTTCCCCTCGGCCAGAGCCGCTCCGATGGATCGTTCGTCTAGCTGTTGCAGCGACACCCGTGTCTCAGGGTGGGCCTGCTTAAATTTAGCCATCAGCCTTCCCACTAGCGGCTGGGCCGTACAAATTCCTATGCCTACCGTTAGCGAATCAATACCGTCCACAACGCCAGCTTTGGCGGCCCGGATAGCCATATCGGCGTAGGCAACGGCTTTTCTGGCCGACTCCAGAAATCCTCTGCCTGCATCGGTCAAAGCAACATCGCGCGATGTGCGATTGAGCAGCTTTACCTCTAGATCAGCTTCTAGCTCGCTCAGCAGGCGACTCATCGCCGGTTGCGACATGCCGCACTGGTGGGCCGCTCGCCCAAAGTGAAGCTCTTCTGCCAGCACGATAAAGGCGCTAAAGGTTTTTAAGTTCATCGATATCAAAATAGGCATAGAACTATAGATATCTTATATTGGCTTTGTAATCAGTATCGTGCTAACTATTAATAAGCGCGGCTTTGACGCAGATTTTAGGGAACAGGTTGAGCCTATATAGTCAGCCCGCGCCAGAACAGCCTGTGCAGCAATGATTAGAGCCTTTAGAGCGGTGATTAGCCACTTAGCTCACGCAATGACCTTTGCTCTCGCATCCCTTTTTCAAGGAGCCCCATCGCTGCTAACAGTTCTCTCACGATTTAAGAGGTATTTATGATGGAGCTTAACTTTACGCGCAAATCCTTCGATCTGCTGGAGGGGCTCGGAGCGAATAACGAAAAAGCTTGGTATGACGAACACCGGCAAGACTTTGATACCTACCTAAGAGAGCCCTTCGCCACGGTACTAGAACTGGCGACCGAACGTTTGGAAGACACTGATGTGCCGCTAGCGGGTGGGGCAAAAACGATGTTTCGCCAAAACCGCGATGTCAGGTTTTCTAAGGATAAATCACCCTACAGCACTCACGTCAGCGGCGTGCTGACGCCATCGGGCACCAAGGCGGAAAAGGAAGGACTGCTCTACCTTCAGCTAGAAAGCTCAGGCGGCATGATTGCCTGCGGGTTCTACCAGCTAAAAGCGGCAGATCTAGCTCCTATCCGCGACAGGATCGTTGAAGAGCCGAAGGAGTTTACTCAGGTGCTAAACGATCTCGATGCTGCGGGGCTGTCGCTCAGTGATGATGACAAGCTGACCGCTATGCCGCGTGGCTATGAGGCCCACAGCAACCATGACCATGCCGACTATTTGAAGCTGAAAAGCTTTGTAGCGGTGGTTCAGCTTGGTAAAGGTGCCTGGCTAGATGCAGACATTGTAGATTGCATGGTCGAATATGCCAAAAGCTGCGCGTCTCTGCTGGAGTTTGGGCGATTAGCGAAAGAAAACTAAGGCCGATAGTTAGTCATGATCAAGACAGAGAACTTGGAGCAAGTTGAAGTGTCATCAGCCCAGCAGTTGCGAGAGTGGTTAGAGGCAAACTACTCGCAACCGGAGAGCATTTGGCTAGTCACCTACAAAAAGCATGTGAGCAGCAAATAAGTTTCTGTCCAGGATATTCTCGATCAGGTGGCGCAGGGTTCTAATAATTTGCTGAAATCTTTATCTCAAATAGTGGACAAAGCTCACTCTACGGCTACCCCATCTTATCTACTACCCCATCTAGAGAACCCATCATGACTGACCATTCTTTATCTGAAGAAAACCTAGATTCAACGGCTCAGGCCAGTACGTTGGGATCGGTCAAGGGATTCTTAAACCGCCAGCCCCATTGGTTGATTGGGCTGGGAGCAGTGGGATTGCTCCTGGTGGTTGGAGCACCGATTGTGCAAAACCAGATGGCAGCCCAGGAAACCGAAGCCACTGAGGAGCCTAGGGCAGAAGCACTGGCCGTAGAAACCCTAACGGTCGAAGCCGTCAACAGCTATGAGGTATCGCGCTCCTACACGGGTGAAATTGCTGCCCTGCGCAGCAGCGACCTAGGCTTCAATCGCGGCGGCGAGCTAGTGCAGGTGCTAGTGAGTGAGGGCGATCGCGTCTCCTCAGGCCAGGCCCTAGCCCGGCTCGATACACAAAACCTCCAGACCCAGCGTCGCCAGCTCGAGGCGCAAAAGGCCGAGGCTCAGGCTCGACTGCTGGAGCTAGAGCGAGGGGCGCGTCAGGAAGATATCGCCGCTGCCCGAGCCGAGGTGCGCGATATTGAGAGCCAGCTACAGCTGCAAGAGCAGCAGCGATCGCGCCGCGAGTACCTCTACAACCAGGGGGCAATCTCCCGAGAACAGCTCGACGAGTTTGCCTACGGTGCCGATACCCTGCAAGCGCGGCTAGACCGGGCCAACAGTAACCTTAACGAGCTGCTCAACGGCACCCGTCCCGAGCAGGTTGCGGCCCAGCGAGCCGTAGTACAGCAGCTCGACGCCAGCATTGCCGACGCCGATGTTGACCTCAGCAAAAGCACGCTCAAGGCCCCCTTCGACGGCATCGTCGCGGGTCGAACGGTCGATGAGGGCGTCGTGGTCGGGGCCGGGCAGTCGGTGGTGCGGCTAGTGGAAAATAAAGCGCCCGAGGCCCGCATTGGTATGCCCGAAGATGTGGCCAGCAGCCTGCAAGCCGGTGCCCCAGTGACGGTGAATCTAGGCACCGAGCGCTACGGCGCGACCGTAACCTCCGTGCTGCCAGAGATTGACTCCGACACCCGCACCCAAATCGTTGTCTTTCAGCTTGAGCAGGCCGCCCTGCCGCGCATTAACCCAGGCCAAACCGTGCGGGTAGAGCTAGCCGAAACCATCCCAACCGGTGGTATCTGGCTGCCCACCCAGGCCCTAGCCCAGAATATTCGAGGTCTGTGGAGCGTTTACGCGATCGCCCCAGCAGACGGCAACGAAGATGCCTACGCAGTGCAGCCTAAAGCCGTTGAGATTTTGCATCAGGAGAGTGACCGTGCCCTCGTGCAGGGGACACTCCAGGCGGGCGATCGCATTGTCGCCAGCGGCGTGCATCGGCTGGTACCGGGCCAGCAGGTACGACCAATTGAATAAATTTTAGTTTTGAATTCAAAACTAAAAACTTGAAACTAAACGCCTTCACCCCCTCATCCCTTCTCCCCATGGTTCGTCCATTTTTTACCAACATTCGCCTGCTCGTCCTCACCATCATCCTAATTTTTGCCTGGGGGCTGTCGTCGTACCAGTCGCTGCCGCGCCAGGAAGACCCGCAGCTGGTGTCGCGGGTAGCGGTGATCACAACCGCCTTTCCCGGCGCTAGTGCGGAGCGGGTTGAAGCGCTGGTGACCACAGTGCTAGAAGAAGAACTCTCCGAGATTGAGGAGGTCGATACGATCGAGTCGACCTCGCGGGTGGGGTTTTCTAGCGTATCGGTCGAGCTGTCTGATTCGATCAAAGATGCCCAGCCGATTTGGTCAAAGGCGCGCGATGCCATAGATGATGCGGCTGTTTTATTCCCGGATGGAGCGGCTGACCCCGAGCTATCGGAGGTGCTGGTTAAGGCCTATACGTTAGTGACCTCGGTGACGTGGGATCTGCCCAATGCGCCCAACTACGCCGTACTGCGCCGCTATGCGGAGGAGCTAGGGACCACTCTGCGATCGCTCAACGGCACCGAGGAGGTAGATTTTTTCGGCAGCCCGAATGAAGAAATTCTGGTGGAAGTCAGCGCGCCGGAGCTGGTAGGGGTGGGTCTATCTCCCCAGGAGCTGGCCAATCAAGTCAGCCTCAGCGATGCCAAAGGCAGCGCCGGGCAGCTGCGCACCCCCGAGCAGACCGTGGCTATCGAGGTCGAGAGCGAGCTAGAGACCACTGAGCAGATTCGTCAAATTCCAATCCGCACCAGCGGCGGCCAGTTTGCCCGGCTCGGCGATGTGGCCAGCGTCAGTCGAGGCATCCGCTATCCGCTGAGCGACCAGGCAATTGTTGGCGGCAGCCCTGCGGTGGTCGTGGGCGTGATGATGCAGTCGGGGCTGCGAATTGACCAGTGGGCTACCAGTACGCGAGCGGTAATCGACGACTTCCGCGATCGCCTGCCGGAGGGCATCAGTCTGGACATCATCTTCGACCAGAGCGGCTATGTCGAAAACCGGCTCAGTACGCTGATATTAAACCTGGTGATGTCCGCCCTGCTCGTGATCGGCGTCACCGTGGTGGCGATGGGCTGGCGATCGGCGCTGGTCATCGGCACCGCGCTGCCGTTTACGATCTTTGTCGTGTTTGGCCTGATGAGCGTGCTGGGCGTCCCCATTCACCAAATGTCTGTCACCGGGCTGATCATCGCCCTAGGCCTCTTGATCGACAACGCGATTGTCGTAGTCGATGAGATTAAAACCGACATTAAAGCCGGGGCCGAGCCGCTCCACGCGGCCACTAAAACGGTGCAGTACCTGCGGGTGCCGCTGCTGGCCTCAACGGTAACAACGGTGCTAACCTTCTTACCCATTTACCTGCTGCCGGGTGCCACCGGAGAGTTTGTCGGCACCATCGCGCTGGGGGTAATTTTGGCGCTAATCTCATCGCTGGCTATTTCGCTGTCGCTGATCGCCGTACTCGCGGCGCGAATGCTGAGCCGCAGCTATCGGCCCCAGAGACAGCCAGAACGACGGGGGCTGCGCGGCAAAGTCCTAGGGTTTTTGACCAAGCCAGGTGCCTGGTGGAACGATGGCCTATCGCTGCCGTGGCTGGCTCGCCCCTACCGCTGGTCAACCCAGCGGGCTACGGCTCGACCGCTGCTGGCGATCGCTATTACCCTATCTATTCCCCTAATTGGTTTCATCTCCGCTGCGACCCTAGACAACCAGTTTTTTCCCCTAGTCGAGCGCGATCAGTTCCAGGTCGAGATTGAGTTTGCCTCCCAGACCTCAATCGCGCAGACTCGCGCAGACGTGCTCCAGGCCCGCGACGTCATCCTGGCCCATGACAATGTGCAGGAGGTGTACTGGTTTGTGGGTGAGAGCGCCCCTCGGTTTTACTACAACATTCAGACCTCGCGCCAGAACCAGGCCTACTACGCCCAGGCAATGGTGCAGCTCAAGTCCGGAGACGGGGTAGAGCCGCTGGTGCAGGCGCTACAGCTAGAGCTCAGCGACCTGTATCCTTCCGCCCGCGTCATCGTGCAGAAATTTCAGCAGGGGCCACCCTTCGATGCGCCGGTCGAAATGCGGCTCTACGGCCCCAATCTAGACGAGCTGCGCCGCCTGGGGATGGAGGTGCGGGCCATGATGACGACTATCCCCGACGTTGTGCAGGTGCGAGACGACCTAACGGAAGGCCAGCCGAAGCTGGGGCTCGACCTAGACGACGAGCAGGTGCGCCAGGCCGGCTTGACCAATACCGAAATTGCTCAGCAGCTCGAGGCCTACTCCGAGGGAATTACCGGGGGCTCAGTTTTGGAGGCCACCGAAAACCTGCCGGTGCGGGTGCGGCTAGCCAATGCCGATCGAGCCAGCCTCAGCCAGCTGGCGTCCTTAGATCTGCGGCCTGCCCAGGGCCAAGACTCAGGCTTTCGCCCCACCTCTGCCCTAGGTGAATTTGAGCTGGTGCCCCAGCTGGCCAGCATTGCCCGCCGCAACGAGCAGCGCGTGAATACGGTGCAGGCCTTTATTACCGCTGGCGTTTTGCCGAGCACCGTGCTGACGGCGCTCCAGGCCCAACTGGCGGCGGCCAGCTTTGAGCTGCCGCCCGGCTACCGCTACGAATTCGGCGGCGAAGCTGAGGAGCAGGGCAACGCCACGGGCAACCTGCTGCTGTTTTTGCCCATTCTGATGCTGGGCATGGTAGTGGCGCTGGTGCTGTCGCTGGGCTCGTTCCGCCAGGCGGGCATTATTGCGGTGGTGGCGGTAGGCTCGATTGGCATGGCGCTGCTGTCGCTCAAGGTGTTTGGGTCGGTGCTGGGCTTTATGGCGATCATCGGCACCATGGGCCTAATTGGGGTGGCCATCAACGACTCAATCGTGGTGCTCACGGCCTTCAACGAAGACCCCGAGGCCCGCTATGGTGACCCCCGAGCGGTGCATCGCGTATTGCTCAAGGCAACCCGCCACGTGGTCACAACCACCGCTACGACGATGATCGGGTTTGTACCGCTGCTGATCGGCGGCGACCCGTTTTGGCAACCGCTAGCGATCGCGATCGCAGGCGGCATTGCTGGGGCAACCCTGCTGGCGCTGTATTTTGTGCCCGCTGCCTACGTGCTGATCAAGCGGGGGCAGTCTAAACCCAAAGCCAAGACCACTGCGCCCGCTGCCCTTGCCGCTGCGTCGAAATGAAAGCAGGCCAATGAAAGCAGGCCACCGGCAACTGCACGCGGCAGCGCTACTGGCCGGGTAGCGATACCCGCACGATGGTCTGCTGTCCGGGGATGCTCTCAATCAGCACCTCTCCCCTGTGGAGATTGACTAGGCGTTTAGCAATAGTGAGGCCTAGCCCCGTACCGCTGGTCTCGGCCTCGGAGTCAAACTGTAGGTAGGCCCCCACCTGGGCGATCTCGTCTGTGGTCATACCCTGCCCGTAGTCGATGACGTAGAACGTCGCCTTGCCGCTGGCCTGGGAGCTGAACACTTTGACGGGGGTACCCATGGCAGAAAACTTAAAAGCGTTGTCGAGAAGCTCCTCGCTGACCTTTCTCAGCTGAGTGCTAGACATGGGTATCGACATCGGCTCCATAGAAATTTCGAGGTCATCATCGCGCATGTACTCGGCAGCCAGAGTCTGGGCAACATCGGCAATCACCTCGTCAGCCTGCTCGGTGCGCTGCTGAAGAGTATAGGCAGATGTCTGCTCGGGGCTAAGTCGCTCTAGCTTGGCGAACAGCATCATGTTTTGGGTCAGGCGGGCGGTGTGCTGAGCGGCGCGATGGATGGCCTTAGCCGTAGTTGCGATCTGCTCGCGCTCCAGGGTATCGGCTTCGTTGATCAAGGTTGTAGACAGGCTGAGCACTTCGCGCATGGGGCCGCTCAGCTCACGGGGAAGAGCGATGCTGAGGCTCTTGCGCACGGCGCTAAGCTGCTGCTGCGTTTTTGCCGCTAAGGCGCTTTCAGCCCCTAGGCGGGAGCGAATCATGTGCAGCAAGTCGTCGTGGGTAAACGGCTTGGTGAGGTAGTCATTGGCCCCCAGATCCATCCCGCTGCGAAAGTCATCCCGCTCCGCCTTTGCGCTCAAAAATACGAAGGGCAGGGTAGCTAGGGCCGGATCTTGCCGTACCTGCTCCAGCACGCCATAGCCGTCGAGCATAGGCATCATCACGTCGCAGATCACCAGGTCGGGATGAAATTCACGAATCTGAGACAGCCCTTCTTGGCCATTGACAGCGCTGTCGACGATGAAATCTTCGGCGTTAAGGATGTCAACAATGCTATCGCGCACCCCAGCCTCATCTTCAATCACCAGAATCTTAGCCATGGTTGTCGCTCCATAATACGAGGGGTAAACTCACGGTGAACGTAGTGCCTACGCCCACCTCACTAACAAAATTAATGCGGCCCTGGTGGGCTTCAGTCGCTCGCTTGGCGATAACTAGCCCCAGTCCCGTACCGGAAATGTTGCCGACGTTATCGGCTCGGTGAAACGCAGCAAACAGCTGAGCCTGGTCAGCTACAGGGATGCCAATGCCGCGATCGCAGACCTGTAGAACCGTTTGGTTAGCATCACAGCTGAGGCTAAAGGTGACCGGGCTGTGGCTAGGGGAATATTTCACGGCGTTGGTGAGCAGGTTGACGAAGATGTGCCGCAGCAGCTTTTCGTCTGCGAGCACCTGGAAGTGTTCTCCCATACAGGTCAGTTCGATGGGGCTGGCCTCGGCAACCTGAGAGAACTGAATCTCTTCTACTAAGTCGGTGCAAAACTGCTTTAGGTCCACGGTAGCTAAGGTGCAGTCGAGCTTGTCGGCTTCGGCTTTGCCGACGGTGAGCACGTCGTTGAGCATGCCCATCATGTGATGTACCGAGGTTTGAATCCGCTTGAGCACCGTCTGCTGCTTTTCGGGAGTGAACTTGTGGCTATAGCGCTCAAGGGTTTCTGCCGCTGCCAAAATGGTGGTCAGCGGTGTTCGAAACTCGTGGGAAGCCATCGTTATAAATCGAGTTTTAAGGTCGCCTAGCTCTTTCTCACGAGTCAGCGCTTTGCGAATATTGACTTCGACCTGCTTACGCTCGGTAATGTCGCGAGCAATGCCGCGATAGCCCTCAAACTTGCCCTCGACGCTAAAGATAGGCGAACCGCTAATTTCCAGCGTCACCGCTTCGCCACCGGGGCGCAGGCAGGTGGCCTGGATCTGGGTAAACGGCTGCTGCTGTGCTACAACCAGGGTCAGCAGAGTGCTAAATCGCACGGCCTCATCAGCTACCATAAAGTCGGTAAAACGCTGGTTGAGAATGGCTTCAGCAGGGCAGTCAAGCAGTTCGACAGCGCGGGGGTTGATGTAGCTAAAGCGCAGCTGACTATCGATCTCCCAAACCCAGTCGTTGGTTTGCTCGACTAGGCTACGAAACTTAATTTCGTTGGTTTGCAGCTGTTCGGTGACCTGCCGCCAGGAGGCGGTGCGGGCCTCAATTTTTTGCTCAAGCTCGTCGTTTAGCTCTTTAAGATGAGCTTCGTAATGCTTACGGGCCTCTAGGT
>JBARUP010000698.1:0-6753 GCA_049645805.1 Nodosilinea sp. | reverse complement strand
GCACCTTGTCCTCGGGGCAAACTCAGCTTTTTATTGGGCTACACCTGGTGCACGAGGTCACTAGCCCCCAGGCTTTTGCCATGGTGCGCGAGCGTCGGCTCTCGGTCATGTATCCCCAGCGCACCGTTGCCACCGTTGACCACATTGTGCCCACCGAGAGCCAGGCCAGACCCTTTGCCGACCCCTTAGCTGAGGCTATGATGCAGGCGCTGGAGCAAAACTGCCAAGAGCACGGCATTCGTTTCTACAACATTGGTTCGGGTAGCCAGGGCATTGTTCACGTCATTGCCCCTGAACAGGGGCTAACCCAGCCGGGCATGACGATCGCCTGTGGTGACAGCCATACCTCGACTCACGGGGCGTTTGGCGCGATCGCTTTTGGTATTGGCACCAGTCAGGTTCGCGACGTATTGGCCTCTCAGACCCTGGCGCTAGGCAAGCTCAAGGTGCGCCGGGTTGAGGTAAATGGCCATCTGCCCACTGGCGTTTACGCCAAAGACGTGGTGCTCCACATTATTCGCACTCTAGGGGTAAAAGGTGGCGTCGGCTACGCCTACGAGTTTGCCGGTACCACTGTTGAAGCCATGTCGATGGAGGAGCGCATGACCCTCTGCAATATGGCGATCGAAGGGGGCGCTCGCTGCGGCTACGTCAATCCTGACCAGACCACCTACGACTATCTCAAAGGTCGCGACTTTGCTCCCCAAGGAGAGGCCTGGGACGAGGCTGTAGCCTGGTGGCAAACCCTGCGCAGCGACGCCAGTGCCGAGTACGACGATGTCGTAGTGCTCAACGCAGCAGACATTGCCCCTACCGTAACCTGGGGCATCACTCCTGGCCAGGGTATTGCCATTAACGAGACCTTACCTCAGCCCGACACCCTGCCTAACGACGAGCAGGTGCTGGCCCAGGACGCCTTTGCCTACATGGACCTCATCCCCGGACAGGGGCTGAAGGGCACCGCCGTTGACGTGTGCTTCATTGGCAGCTGCACCAACGGTCGGCTTAGCGATCTGCGCGAGGCCGCAAAGATCGCCCAGGGCCGAACCGTAGCCGAGGGAGTAAAAGCCTTTGTGGTGCCCGGTTCTGAACGAGTAAAGCAGCAGGCCGAGGCCGAGGGATTAGACCAGGTATTTATCGCTGCCGGGTTTGAGTGGCGGGAGGCGGGCTGCTCAATGTGCCTAGCTATGAACCCTGACAAGCTTCAGGGACGACAAATTAGCGCGTCGTCGTCAAACCGCAACTTCAAAGGTCGGCAGGGGTCGGCCTCGGGTCGCACCCTCCTGATGAGCCCGGCGATGGTAGCCGCAGCTGCGGTGGCGGGGCAGATAACCGACGTGCGAGACTATCTGTCTTCCTGAGGCTTCATCGTCTGATGAAAAGCGTGTTGTAGATTGCTAAACAGGCTGCGAGAGAGTGTGGTAGATCACAAACGTTAATGAATTATTTCCCTGGAATTAACCTACTTTAGAGATTTTCTTAATGTAAGCCGTCGAAGATGAAGTTGGGAATTCTGCTGCCTTTGAGGAAGCTACCCAACTGTCAATACCTGCGTACATAGACAGCTGGATAGGATGGGCCTCGACAAAGCTGCGATCGCTTGCGCAAGATCAGCCTTCGAGCCTTGTACCTCCTGAGCGTTAGCAGTTTACCCTGGCGAACTCTAGGTAACCCAGTGTCTGTAACCGCAACTTCCGCTGCCCGTGATGTTATTGCTCCCTGCAGCCACCAGACCTTCATTCAGCTCCTAGAGCAGTTGTATCGTGAGCGCGCCCTGATACCTTATGCGGTAGGGCAGCCCATACCGCTACGGGCAGATGAGGTACTGATCGTCTGCCGGGGTGTTGTACAGCTTTTCACGATTCAGCAGGACGGTAGTGAAACCTTACTAGGTTTAGCTGGACCGTCTATGCCGATAGGGTTGCCTCTAACCACGGTTGAGCCCTACTGGGCCACCGCCCTTACTGATGTCGACATGCTGGCGCTGCCGATGGCCGAAGTTGAGGGGTCGTTAGTGCTAATGGCGGGTATGTTTCGCAACGTGACCCTGCGGATGCAGCAGGCTGAGGCCTGGCTGGCGCTCTCTGGCAAGCGCTTAGTAGCCGATCGCCTCAAGCACTTTTTGCTCATGCTGGCCAAGGATTTTGGCCACGTCGAACCCGGTGGTATCCGCATTCCCATGCGGCTGACCCACCATCAGATGGCCACCGCCGTTGGTACCACCCGCGTTACCGTTACCCGGCTGTTCAAGGACTTCAGAGCCGAGGGCTGGCTAATTATCGATCAGCGCCACGTGGTGCTTCAGCTCGATCCTCGGTTTCCGGCCAATCGGCTGCTGAACCCCACGGCCCAGCATTAAATCAGCGAGTGACTGGGACTAGGTGAGCCTGCTGAGGGCGGCTAGGGCGATCGCGGCTGGATAAATGCGGTGCTCCTGGGTTTGAATGCGGGCCTGAAGTATCGATGGAGTATCGTCTATCGATACGGGTACGACCGCCTGCATGATCACCGGGCCGCTGTCTACCGCTAGCTCGACATGGTGTACCGTGCAGCCCGCCACTTTTACCCCTGCCGCCAGCGCCTGATCCACGGCCCGCAGCCCCGGAAAGCTAGGCAGCAGGCTGGGGTGAATATTGATGACCTGTCCTGTAAAGGCGTCGATTAGCACTGCTGTGACGCGGCGCATCCAGCCCGCCATGATAATCCAGTCAACCCCGTAGGCCTGGAGCGCCTGTACGATATCGCCGTCAAGGGCTTCGCGGCTGGGATAGTGGCGATGGTTGAGCAATACCGCCGGCAGCCCTAGGCGGGCCGTGCGCTCCACGACCCCCGCCTCAGGATTGTTGTATACCACCACGCAAATCTGGGCATGTAGTTCGTCTCGCTCAATAGAGCGGGCGATCGCCTCCAGGTTGCTGCCGCTGCCCGACGCCATTACGCCTAGCCTCAGCGGCTGCTCAAATCGAGGCCAAGCCGTAGGCAGCGGTGGCGAAACGAGGGCAGAGGTAGTCTTCAGCATGGAGACAGAAAATATTGAAATTGGGGTCTATGATATGACAACTATCGACACAAAACGCCCCAAGCTAGGCGGATAAGGAGGCTGACTGGTGAAACGGGGGATGCGACTAGGGTTAGTTTTTGTCTGCGGGCTAGCGATCGCGATCTTCCTCTCGTGGGGCTACAACCATCGAGCCATCGCTCAGGCCACTACAGCAGCAGGTTCATCACCCTTCCTCTACGCCCAGGCCAAAACCTCTGCTGCCGCTACACCTAACTCCCCTGGTGCCCTCAGGTCTTTTGAGGAGGCTACCCAAGGACTGACGGTATCTCAGGGATTGTTTACGGTCTATCACGACCTCCAGCGCAACCGGGCTTTACTCGGGCTCAAGCCCAGTCAGCTCAACCAGAATCTGCTGTTTGCGGCCAGCCTAGAGTCGGGTCTGGGGGAACTAGGACTGTTTCGAGGCTGGCCCGTCAACGACCTGATGGTTCAGTTTCGCCAAATTCCCGACAACCGTATCCAGGTGGCGGTACCCAACGTTTACTTTCGCAATCCGCAGCCCCAGGCCCAGCGCCTGCTGCGAGAATCCTTCGGCGACTCAGTGCTCACCACGCTGCCAGTTCAGGCCATTCACAGCGAAACCGGGGAGATTCTTCTCGACCTGAATGACTTCTTACTCAACCGCGATCCGATCGATCTCTCGGCTCAGTTCCCCTGGGCCCTGGGCAGCTACTCGGCTAGTGCAGAGGCCTCGTACCTAGGGCCAGTCAAAGTCTTTCCTGAGAATGTAGAGCTAGAGGCCGTGCTGGGCTTTGTCGGCGGAGATAGCTCAACCTTACCCTCTGACCTCAGCAGCCTGCCCGACAGTCGGGGTTTCAGCCTGCGGGTGCGCTACAGCTTGTCAGCTATTCCCAACCATCCAACCTTCCATGCTCGCCACGCCGACGAGCGGATCGGCTACTTTATTACCGCCTACCGATCGCCAGGACGCCCCGGTATCTCAGACCCCATTGTGCGCTACATCTACCGCTGGCATTTAGAAAAGCAGGACCCCGGCGCTGACCTTTCGCCTCCCAAGGCCCCGCTAGTATTCTGGATTGAAAATACTACGCCTCCAGAATACCGAGATGCCATTGCTGACGGCGTTAAGTGGTGGAATGTTGCCTTTGAGCAAGCCGGGTTTAGTCAAGCCATTGACGTGCGTCAAATGCCCGCTGACGCCGATTGGGACCCGGCGGATGTGCGCTACAACGTCATCCGCTGGTCAGACTCGCTGTATCCCTGGGCCAGCGGACTGGGACCATCGCGAGTAAACCCCCTGACGGGCGAGATTCTAGACGCCGACGTAATTCTAGATGCCAGCGTTGTGCGCGATCTGGCACTAGAGTACGACTCCCTAGTCTCTGGGACTGGCCTAGGCGTAACTAGACTGTCGCCCTGTAGCTATCCGCTCAGCAATCGCATGATGGCGCGCCTATCAAAACTAAACTCCGCTCAGTTCGCAGCCCCCCCCCAGCCGACTAATGCAGCTCAGCTGCTCAATGCCGTGTGCACTAGTCAGCAAGCTACCCAGGCAGCGGCTTTTGGGGCCTTGGCGGCTGCGACCCTAGCTTCCCCCTACTCAAGTGAGGCCAAAGAGACCTATATTCAGCAGTCTCTGCGGGCGCTTTCTGCCCACGAGGTGGGGCACGTGCTCGGGCTGCGGCACAACTTTTTAGGCAGCACGCTGCGATCGCCCGCAGAGCTCAATGACCCAGCGATCACCCAGTCCCAGGGCATGACCAGCTCTGTCATGGACTATCTTCCCCCCAACCTAGCCCCTCCTGGTCAGCCCCAGGGCGACTACTTTCCTACCCAGCTTGGGCCCTACGACCTGTGGGCCATTGAGTATGGCTATCGGCCAGTGAGCAATGCCATTGCCGCCCAGCGCGAGCTTCAGCCCATCGCCAACCGATCGGGGCCACCTGAGCTGGCCTACGCCCCCGACGAAGATGTCTTTGCCATGCTTGACCCCAAGGCCAGCGCCTGGGACATGAGCAACGACCCGCTGAGCTATGCTGAAGGCCAGATGGCGATCGCTCAAGCCATTTGGGACCGTCTGGACTGGTTCTCGGTTAACCCCGGCGAGGGTTACGGTCAGCTGCGACAGCAGGTAGATCTGGTGTTCTTTCACTACAACCTGCAGGCTGCACACATCGCTAACTACGTTGGCGGACAGCGCTTCACCAGAACCGATCCCTGGAGTTCTGGCGGGCAAGCCCCTTTTGAGCCAACTGCGGCGACAGAGCAGCGGCGTGCCCTAGCCGTGCTCAATCAGCAGGTATTTGCGCCCCAGGCTCTAAACCTGTCGGCAGAGCTAGTCAACCGCCTGGCCCCTGAGCGCTGGATGGACTGGGGCCAAGATCCCTTTGTCAACCGGATTGACTACCCTATCTACAACCGCATTCTGTTTACCCAGGCCTTTACGGTGAGCAATCTGCTGGATGGCGATCGCCTGCTGCGTCTACGCGATGGCGCGTTCAGGCAGCAGGCCGAGGCATTTACCCTAGCAGAACTCTTTGAGGCCCTAGGCCAGATGATCTGGTCTGAAGTGCTCCACTCGCCTTCTGAGGCAGAGGCTATCTCGAGCCTGCGCCAGGGCCTACAGCGACACTACCTAAATACGCTGACTAGCTTGGTACTGCGTAACCACGGTTCTGGCCAAGGCGTTACCGACATTCTAGGGTTTGTAGCCCAAGAATCTACCTTTGGTGCCCCAGAAGAGGCTCGGGTACTGGCCCGCTACCAGCTTAAACAGCTCCAGGAGGCGATCGCCCGCTATCTTCGTCACCACAGGCGGGGGCTCGATATAGCCACCGTAGCCTACCTAGAAGATGCTCGCGATCGCATTGCTAAGGTGCTAGATGCGCCTTTGAGTGGTCAATAACCTCAGCACAGGATTCCATGAAGATTCAGTGTCCCCCCCCCAAACGCCGTTCAGAACCCTACCCCCAGAGATGTTATTGTTGATCGGGCAATATAGCATTGCTGCTCTTCGGCTAAGGTTGCCCTGTAATCGCTTAGGCTAGCGCTAACGTTTCTAGCCTCTCCTTATCTTTGGGTCAACAGAAGCCGCTGCTGGGGTCGTCTACTGCTTCAGGACTATCGCTGCCTGGGCACACTAGATCTACTGATACTTTGGTTATTCTGCGGGTTATTCATGCTGAGTGCGTTAGTCGCTTTCACTCTCTCTCCCCTTTTCGCTCAACTTCCCCAAGGCGAGGTGAACCCTACCCCTGAAGCCAAAACCGTCGTCATTCCTCGCGGCAGTACCTACGCCGAGGTCATCCGCTATCAGGAGGTACGCCCCCTTCCCGGCGGCCTAGATGAGATTCCTGTTTTCAACAGCAACAGTCCCGAAGTGGTGCAGCAGAACGGCATTCTGCTCTCCACCTTCCCCAGAGATGGCATGGCTTCACCTGAAGCTCACCTCGATTATGCCTTTGACGGACGCTTTGACATCTTTACTCACCACATCGCCCGGGGTGTGAACCCTGACGATCGCCGTACTCTCTTTATGGGAGTAGTGGTTTACAATCCTGGCACCGAGCCCATCGACATCACCATACACCAGGGGGTAAGCTACCTTAGTCAGGAGGCTCCCTTCATCAACTTGCCCGACGTTCGCCTGAGCAGCAGCGGAAACGTATTTTCTGGTCCCGGCAGTCGCACCACGACTGATATTCTGCGCGGAGCCAACCAATCACACTGGC
>JBARUP010000697.1:0-12871 GCA_049645805.1 Nodosilinea sp. | reverse complement strand
GACTACCACTAGTTTCAGCAAAAGCCGCAATGCCGTCCTGGCCGATGGTGGTGAGCTGGTTGCGGCTGACCTGCACCGCGTCAATGCGGCCCGAATTGGCGGCAAACACCTGAATGCCGTTGCCTGTAGTCTGAGTGATTTGATTGCCATCTACGGTGATGGCACCTAGCTGCCCGCTGCCGTCGGCAAACACCTGAATGCCCTCTCGGCCCGTCTGACTTACCGCGTTGTTGGCAACAGTCGCATCACCAAGCTGACTTTGACCATCGGCAAACACCAGGATGCCGCCGCCAGAGACGGCCTGGAGCTGGTTATCGCGAATTTGAGCATTGCTAAGCTGGCTCTGGCCATCGGCGAATATCTGGATGCCGGTGGCCCCGACGGCTGCAAGCTGGTTGCCCTGCACGAGGGCGCGGCTGAGGCTGCTGCCGCTGTCGGCAAACACTAGAATGCCGTTGCTGGCGATGGTACTGGCGGCTCCCGGCGTACCGATCTGGGTTTGCTCCACGGTGGCAGACTGAATCTGACTTCCGTTATTGGCCAGCACCAGCACGCCATTTTGTCCGGCGGCCTGCACCTGACCTCCCGTGACGGTGGCCGTTTGGAGCTGGCTGCCGTTGTCGGCCTGCACCAGCACGCCATTCTGCCCAGCCTGGGTAACGGTGGAGTTGACCACCGTGGCTTGGTTAAGGGTGGAGCCGGTATCGGCCTGAACTAAGACGCCGTTAGAGCCAGCCTGAGTGACCTGAGCGTCTTCCACCAGGGCGGTAGTTAGCTGCGACCCATTCTGAGCGGCTAGCAGCACACCGTTACCGCCCGCGCTGGCGATGCTGTTGCGGCGGGCGATCGCCGTTGTCAGACGACTGCCGCTGTTGACCTGTACCAAAAGCCCATTGCTGCCAACGGTGCCCACCTGGTTGTCGGCTAGGGTAGCTTCGGCCACGGTGCCGCCGCGATCGCCCAGCACCGCCAGACCGTTTTCGGCGGCTTGAATAACTTGGTTTTGGCTAAGAGCAACGGGGCCGAGCTGCCCGCCGCGATCGCCCAGCACCAAAATACCATTGGCACCACTCTGAGCAATCGCAGTGTCTCTCACGGCCACCTCGCCTACGCGACCGCCGTTATCGGCCAGCACCAGTACCCCGTTGGTGCCTGCGTTGCTAACCTCAGCGTTGGCCAAGGTGATTTGATTGATAGTGCTGCTGCTGTCGGCCAGCAAAATGAGGCCGTTCTCGCCACTGATACCCACCTGTGACTGGGTCAGATCCACCGCCCCGATCCGGCTATTCGTCTCTGCCAGTACGGCAATGCCGTTTTCACCGGCAGTTTGCACCTGGTTTTGACTCAGCGCTAGTCGGTCAATCTGACTGTTCCCTGCCGCCAGCACCAGCAGGCCGTTCTCACCCGCGCTAGCGACCTGGTTTTGACTCAGCTCTGCACTGCTGACCCGCAGCCCCGAGTTCAGCAAAATGCCGTTCTGGCTGGCGGTCTGCACTCGGTTTTGGCGCACCACTATCTCACCCCCCACCTGGTTGAGCGAGATGCCGTTGCGGGCGGTCAAGATGTCGTTGTTGTCGAGGGTTACTCCCGAAATGTTGTTGGCCAAGACCCCGTCCTGGACCAACCCCGCCTCAATGGTGAATCCCGACAGCCGGTTACCGTTACTCAGCACCACCGTACCGGGTACATAAGGACGAATCCCGCTGCCAGACTCAGGCAGTGCAACGGTACCCACCTGAGTTGCAATCGGCTGCTCAACCGCTGTAGACAGCACCTGCACCCTATCAGGAATGGTAAACCCCGCCCCAAGGTCTCCGGGCCGAACGTAGACTATCTCCTCGGCTTGGGACGCCGCTAGGGCCGCGTTAATGTCGCCGTAGGGAGAGGTAATCGCGCCGTCTCCCCCTGTTGCGGCGGGCACAACATGCTGAAAGCCATAGTTCTGTCCGCTGACTGGATTTTGAGCGGCCTCAGTGCGACTGTCGCTGACCGTCCAAATCGGCATTGTGCGCTGAACCGGAGCGCCTAAGGCCGTGGCCACCGTTCCAGAATTAGTCGTGGGCTGCCTGCCCCCCCAGCTAAAGCCGGTTTGCAGCAGCACATTGGTGCCAAAGTAGCCGTCGTGTTGCAGGCCCAGCCCTAGATTAAGCCCAGGGGTAGGGGTCATAGTCAGCCAGGCCCGGCCGCCTAAAACGCCTGAGACTTCAGGATGACCATAGTAGTAAAGGCCGCCATTAGCTTTAAGCAGACCGAGGTCGCCAAGGTCTGCGATCGCGCCCCCCACCGATAGGTCGCCACCGGCCATCGCCACCTGACGCGTGGTGGGCAGCAGCAGCTGGTAATCCTGAAAAAACGGTGTACCGGTCAGAGTGGCTTCTGTGGTGCGATCGCCCACGGGTAGATACACATTGCTGCGCAGCTCTAGCCCCTGACTGAGCCGCTCAAACCCGGCTCCCAGCTGATAAAAGGTGCCGCGATCGGCCTCCTGCACGTCTATCCCCAAGTAGCCTCCCACCAACCGTCCCTGCCCGGCATCTAGGGATCGGTAGCCCAGCAGCAGGGTGCTGCCCCAGCCTCCCACGGTGTCTAAGCGAGCCTGACCCTGCAAAAACCAGAGATCTTGCCCCGGCAACTGCCCTAGCGGAATCAGCGCCTCCGCACTGCCAAAGTCTTGAAAGCCCCCCGCTCCGGTTTGATAGTTCACACCGAAGCGCGGCTCAACCACCAGGTTTGCCGCCGCTGGCGCGGGTTCGGTCGGCGGAGAAGGTGCTGACTGAGCCTGGGCAGGCAGGCTAGCGGCCAGCAGCAGGCCGCTCAGCAGCGATGCGTTTCTTAAGGGCATGGAATTCTGGTTGGTCTCAGGTTGAATAGCGGATTCGGGCCTGGTTTATACGGCATCCGATTTGAGAAACCCTGATTCAAAACAGGGATCTCGTAGAGGCATTGCAGTGCAATGCCTCTACAGACCGGGGGTAGCCAAACAAAATTTGGGATTAGACATCGTTAGCGTGCAGGCACAGTTCCTATTACGCTGCTGTTCTAGGGCAGCCCGCCTGACTCCCATAAAGACTTGGCTGGGTTTCTAGTTGCTTCAAGAAAGGGACGTAAAGGCGGTAGCCAAGCCAGTCACAACATTTTGACGACTCGTTTCCCGACAGCGGGTGTTTTGCTCCCAGGAACGCTATGTATCCCTGCCCTACCCTAAAAGTTAGGTCGTGGCCGATGGGGGAGGCTGGAGTGAACTAGCCGATGCGGCAAGCTTGAGGGCGATCGCTTTTTGATCGGCTTTCTCGGCAGGCCACCCATCTACATCAGCATGGTTTGGATTGTTGGGAAACGGTTTGGCCAAAACCCTAAGAACATCGATTGTGCAGGCCTTTGCTTGGATGTCAGACCGACCGTAGAGAGGCCTCTGCTGCTGCTTTGCGACACCTGCCCCGGCTGCCCAAATTTCCGTTTCCGTTGCGTCACGATGACGGGTGACCGATAACTCTTGGTAAGGGTGAGGGATGAATAGGTTGGGTTTAATAGTGAAATCGGTCCGACGAAAGTGACTGCTTTGCATCACGTAGCGGGCCAGCCATTCTGCCTCCTCAACTGGAGGCACGTTTTCAGGGTCAATCATACGATACGAACGCGCTGAATCAAGTCAAGAATTGATTTAGAGACGTCGCCAAAGAAAGGCTCTGACCCGCGTACATCGCTGTTGCCAAATAGGGCAGCGTAGTAAAGAGTACCTTCTGGGCTAACGCTGACTGATAAAATCCAGCGGGAATGGCGATACCACTCTAAGGCCAGGTGCCCATCCGGTTCTGCCCCTACCGATGGTAGAGGAAACCCAAGAGGCAAAGCCTCTATAAAAAGATAAGCATAAGCCAGGGCGTTGCTCTGAACCGGCAGTGCATCGTAGCCATCCCAATTGGGAATTTTGCACTCTTCCCATACCGTAGCCAATTCGTTGAGAGCAGGTTGCTTGCTAAACCACACAGACTCGCGGAAGTACTGCCCGAGTACCTGACTAGCTCGGTCAAGATACTGGGCAGTTGCGGTATTACCTCTGGGCGTTAGAACAGTAGTCACGAGGTCAGGCTCCAAATCGTTCTAGGGCAGCGTCAGTGATGCAGCTAAAGAAAACTTTGTTTTTGAGCCAGCGCATCTCTTGAAGGCGCTGATTTAAAGTGGCCTGATCTAATTGAAGCAACTCATGAGTAGAAACGTCGATATCAACAATCAATGCTCGCCCGTTAGTGGGGTCTGAGCTGGCTGGCTGGATAGTTCTTACCCAGTTGATGAGGTAATGATAACCGGGAACTGGGTAAGTGTCCTGATGGAAGAATGACTCTGTGGAGAGTTGCAGCCCTGGGGGGACAGCAGGGACAATTTTGAGATAGCGAGATGACTGCTCGCCATTGTCTAGGGGAATGCGGTTTATGTAGCGTACTCCTAGACGTTGGATGTGGCTCGGCTCGGCTAACTCTAGGAAAATGTCCCAAAACCGAAGCGCTTCAGCCTTAAAGGTCATCCATGTTTCATAGGGTTCTAAGCGGCTAAAAACAATCCCAGTTGGGGTGAACTGAGCCACATGGCGGTTTTGCTCGTCCTGAAGTCGAAAGCCGTTCCACTGAGTGCGGTGAAAGAATTCTGAAGAGCCGTCTAGTGTCCCCGCAGCAGTGAGCTCGATACCCTGTTGAGTTTGGAGGATTGGATAATCAGGCAGCCGCTGAGTTAGTTCTTCTTTAAGGGCTTCGGGTGCCAACTTTTTCTCAGCATGAGCTTGCCAATGAATGACTGCCTCAATGCTGGGGGCGGATTTCAGGGTGGGAAATTCTTCGTTGAGATCGATGCTGAATTTGGGTAGCGGGCTCATGGGCTTTGGCTAAGGTTCTGAATGTGGATTATATCCGTACCTATTGAGCAAAGCGATCGACTGCCATTGCTTTAACGACCGGGTCGGGAGTACCCACTACAGCCCGGGCAAACCGCTGCGCTACCGGAGGTAGGTACACAAAGGGAGCGCTAAACCCGGCCATGATGTGTAATCCTTCAACACCAGGGACACCGCCTACCAAAGGCAGCCCGTCGCGGCTAAAGCTGACCCGACAGCGCCGCCAGGTGCCGGGTACCTCTGCCAGGGCTGGAATCTGAGCAGCTATGGCGGCTCGCATGCGGCGATCGCTCTCCACTGCATTCAGCTCTGCCTCCAAATCCGTCAAGGTGCGGCTGATCTGGCCTAGGCACAGGTGACCATCTAAAAACTGAACCGCGCCGCTGTCGAGAATAGGGGGCGTCACTTCGTGGCCCGGCTCGTCCCACTGAGAGTCGGTATTGGGCTGACTGGCCTTGCTCTCTAGGGCAAACCGCTGGGTCTGGGCGGGCATAACCAGCGATCGCAGCCTGAGATCTAGCGGCGGCGTCTCAATTAGCTCGGCATGGGTGTAGTAGAGCGGCAGATTGATTTTGGCCTGGTGCAGCAGCGATCGGCTAAAGGCACCAGCAGCCACTAAAACATGCCGAGCAGGGTAGGCCTGCTCGGTGGTCAAAATCCCCGTTACCCGGTTTTTAATACGTACCACATCCGTCACAGACGCAATAATTCGGGTGCCGCCCAGGCGCTGAAAGGCCTGGTTGTAGGCGGCTACCAGCGCTACCGAAGAGACATGGCCGTGGCGCACGGTGAATGCACCGGCGATCGCATCCTCGTTCAGCAGCGGCTCTAGCTCGCGGGCCTCAGCAGCAGAGATGAACCGGGGCGGCGTTGCGCACTTTGCGTAGGGTGCTGCGGCCACGTCAGGATCCTCCTCCGCCATCAGAGTCAGTATCAGGTCTAGCTCCCGAAACTGGGTATCGCTGTCCAGCTCAGCGCTGAGCTGCTGCTGCTTGGCGATACCTTCTTGGCAGAGCTGCTGGGTCAGCTCAGTACTACCTGACCAGTAGGGAACGCCGCCGTAGCTGTAGCGGGTAGCATTGCCGGGCGCTAGAGCGCGATCGATTAGCAGCACCGAAAGCCCGCACTGGGACAGTTCGTAGCTTGCTGCTGCCCCTACTAGGCCGTTGCCGACCACAATCCAATCGAAGGTTTGCATGATTTGCCTGTATAACCTAAGCGTGAATCTGACCTAGGATCAGCCGCAGGCGATCGTAGTCATCCTTTAAAAACACGCTTAGGGTGCGCCCGGCCTGCACCAGCCAGGCGCGATCCAGCTTGCGCAGCTGATAGCCCTGGCGCAGCACCGCCGCCACCAAACTATCCACCGGGGCGTTACCCATAGCCAGCAGCGTTCTGACGAAATCAAGCTGTTCGGTAAACTCAACCACGTCGTCTGTTGAACACCGATACACGGCCTGGTGCACCTGGGGCGGACGCGGCGGCAAATACTGAAATGTCGGCCCCTGGGGCTGTCCGGCCAGATCGGGAGCGCGAAACCCGACAATTGCAGCGCTAAACTCAGTTCTCAGCATGGCAAAAATCTGCGGCTGCTGCTGGCGCAGGTCTTCAAGCGACAGCCCCAAAGCCCTAGCTCGGTGTACCGAATCGATAGGGCTGGTAGTGGCATGGTAGACCACCCCATAGACTGTGTTACTCGACTCTTCATCCACAGCGGTTACCCAGCTGCCAAAAGGAGGCATAGCCGAAAAAGCTAGCGCCTCTGGTTCTAGGCACTGGGCTAAGAATTCAGTGGTAGCCGTCTCAATCACCTCGGCGATGTGATCAGGCTGCCGCGCCTGAGCTACAGCCTGGGGCAGGGGTAACCGCATAGATCCCCCTAGCGCCGCTTGCCGCTGCTAACCGGCTCAAGTTCCGACATATTAAAAGTGACCAGCTTGTCCCAGTTGCCGCCCTCAAACAGCACTGCTACCTTACCGTCGGTGACACGCTGCACCAGGCCCTGAAAACCGTAGTAGATGTCGTTCACATTGGTGACCGTAACCGGAGCCCCAGGAAAAATCATGATGACAAATGGTTTTAATCTACCTCTACAGTCTAAGGCAATGTGCTGGCCTGGCCTATCTCTAGAGGCGTTTGTATTTCTACAGGCGTTTGATTCATAGTATCGTCACACCATCGTCATATCGCTGTCACAGCTGAGCCGTAGGTTATCAACCCATGGTGCCCTCATGCTGGTGCCCGCTGTGGACTTCTGCTAAGAAGCCGCAGCTGATGATATGCGAAGGACAATCGCTATGAAACCGTCAACTCTAATTAAAAGTCTGCTGGCTGCTACGCTCATGCTGGGTGCCCCGGCCGCTATGGCCCAGGAACCTGCTCCAGCTCAGCCCGCCCAGACCGAGTCAATTGAGGTGTCTGAGAGTCAAATCGAAAGCTTCGCTAAGGCCTACCAGGCCATTCAAACCATTCAGCAAGCCGTGCAGGCCGAGCTAGTCGCCGCCGTTGAGGCTGAGGGACTAACGGTAGACGACTACAACGCGATCGCGGAAACGCAGCAGACGCCCAATGCTGCCGAAGTCCCTTCTGAGCAGGCCGAGCAGTTCGCCGCCGCTGCCGCTCAGGTTGCCACTCTGCGGGAGAGCGCTCGCGCCGAGATGTATGCCGCCATCGAGGCCGAAGCCCTGAGCGTCGATGAGTTTGAGCAAATCCTAGCCCAGGCTCAGCAGGATCCTGAACTCCAGCAGGCGATCGCCGAGCAGCTGGCCGAGTAGCCGCAGTCGCGCTGTCCCTAAAAGCCCTCCGTCAGTCATCCGGGGGGCTTTTGCATGCACAGACGTGGGAGAATAGGCACCCTGTGACAAGTGGTAGTAACGGTATGACGGCGGCAATACCCTATTCTTCTGAGGCGATCGAGTCAGCGATGCGGACGGGGGAACTCACGGTTGCCCTACCCGACCCCGGCGACAAAACCATCTCTGACTATGAGTTCAATCAGCAGATGGAAGCCGCCTGGCAGGTGTGCGATCGCTTCGACCTGCAAACCGATATTTGGCGAGGGCGCATTCTCAGGACGGTGCGCGATCGCGAAAAGCGCGGCGGCGACGGGCGCGGCACCGGCTTTCTCAACTGGCTCAAAGATCGCGAAATCACCAAAAGCCACGCCTACAACCTAATTGAGCTAGCCGAAAGCGCCGACCAGCTGCTCGACGCAGGCATGCTCACCCCCAGTGAGGTGAATCAGTTCAGCAAGCGCGCCTTTGTCGAAACCGCCAAGTCTGCCCCTGAAGTGCAGCAGCTAGTCAGTGACTCGGCCCGCAAGGGCGACCACATTACCCGCCGCGAAGTGCGCCAGGTAGCCAACGAGTGGGCCGCCATGACGTCGGATCTGATTCCTGAAACCCTGCGAGAAAAAGCCGCTGACAACACCATTCCCACCCGCTACATTGCGCCTCTAGTCAAGGAGATGGAAAAGCTGCCGCCGGTTCACCAAACCACCCTCAAAACCGAAGTAGAGCTTAACCCCGACCTTGACACCCTTAAACAGGTCACCGCCGAAGCCCGCTACCTATCGAAATATTTGGCCTCCGCCAACCAGGTGCAGCTGCTTGAAGCTAGCGGTGTTGACTTAGAGCTTGCCCTCGAAGAAGCCCTGCGGGTAGGCTGCCTCAACTCCGCCGCCGATATGGTGGCCCAGGCCGCCCAGATCGAGCAAACCGCCGTCAAGCTCTTTACCACATGGAAGCGGCTAAACCAGCTGGCGGAACGAGTCTTTGTCGACAGCGGCGAAAGCACCCCCCACCTGCGCGCCCTGCTGACCGCCCTTGGCCCCGTTACCAGCGAAACGGTGCAGGTGCGCCTGGGCGAAATCGATAGCGTCACCGCCCAAACTATCCGCTGGCGACTGATGGTGGAGGAAGATATAGGACGGCTATAGGCTAAACCCTCATTGGGGCTCAATAAGGTATCGTCAGTTATTCGACTAGAGCCATCAGCATTACCTCCCACACTAGGCGAGGCTGAACAAAGCGTCGTAGATGGCCTTTAGCGGCTTCCAGCTTAGGTAGCCAGCGTGAGCTTTCTGTCGAGTAGCTCTGCCAGTACCAGTTGAGCAGGTAATCTAGCAGCCAGAGCTGCGACTCGGTATCTAGCGCCTTGGTCACCTGCCGTCCCTGTTCTAGAGCTTCGCGCAGGGTGCGAGGGGGCTGTTGCAGAACGGTGAGCAGATCGGCGGGAATGCCCTGGAGCTGACTATAGGCAGCGATCGCCCCCCCCGGACTACCCTGGGCCATAGCCAAAATCTGCGGCTGCTCTAATACCTCTGCTTGCCCGACGCGCCGAAGTACAGTGGCCATATCCACCCTGTTAAGTCGCTGAAAGGAAATCGTCTGGCAGCGCGACACCAGGGTAGGCAAAAGCGCCTGGGGACCGGGAGCGAGCAGAATAATGGTCGCCTGACCCGGCTCTTCCAGGGTTTTAAGCAAACTATTGGCGGCTCCTTCGGCCATGGTTTCGGCTGCCTCGATCACGACTACGGCGCGGGGCGCTTCTAGGGGCGGGCGGCTCAGGAATTGGGCAATCTGCCGCACCTGCGCCAGGCGAGTTTGAGGAGGGCTTTTGCGGCCAATACCGGCATCGGCGGCGGCCGCCGCGCCCATTAGCTTGCCCTGGTGCAGGTAGGTGGGCTCAACCCACAGCAGGTCGGGGTGGTTACGCTGAGCAATCCGTCGCGCCAGAGCCGAGGGCGCAGCCCCATGGGGAGCAAACAAAAGCTCAACCAGCTGCTCTGCGGCTAGTCGCCGCCCCACCCCGTGAGGACCAGCAAACAGGTAGGCGGGAGCTACCCGCTGCTGCTCTACGGCTCGGCAGAGCAGGGCAGTGGCGGTATCTTGGCCAACTAGGCCCTCAAAAGGGGGGCGTACCACTGCTCTAAATAACCTTCCACAACTCTATAGATGTCAGCAGCTACCGAGGCTACAGCATGGTCCGCGTCGATTGCCACAATGCGCTCTGGATGCAGCTGGGCAAGTGCCTCAAAGCCCTCTTGCACCCGCTGATGAAAGCTCAGATCGGCCTGCTCTATGCGATCGGCCTCACCACGGTTGCGGGTGCGAGCCAGTCCAGTAGCGGCATCTAGCTTGAGCCAGAGCGTTAGATCGGGCACTAGTCCACCGGCAGCTACATCGTTAAGCTGGTCAATAAGCGCTAAATCTAAGCCGCGTCCGTAGCCTTGATAGGCAACGGTAGAATCAATGAAGCGATCGCACAGCACCCAGCAGTCCTCTGCTAAAGCGGGCTTAATAACCTCTTCTACATGCTGAGCGCGATCGGCGGCATAGAGCAGCAGCTCAGCTCGGCTGGCCATAGCCGCCCTGCCCTGATAGCCCAGCAGCAGCTGGCGCAGCCCCAGCCCCAGCTCTGTACCTCCCGGCTCACGGGTGGTCAGCAGGTCAACAACAAGGTTCTGCCGCTGCAGCCGTTGAAAAACACTATCCTTGAGCAGAGCAGCGGATAGCAGGTTTAGCTGGGTCGATTTACCACAGCCTTCTACCCCCTCAAAGACCAGCAGCTTCCCCGGCATTGCTCGTAACTCTAGTCGTTAGCTTTACTAGCTTACAGGTAAGACCGCCCCTCAGCTGTGCGACCGACGACCTCACTTCCTAGAAAAACTATGGTATACACTAGGGTACAAACCCGGTGTTGCCGATATCCCGAGGGAAACAGGTTCGTTGGGAACCAAACTAAAGTCACCATCGACCTAGCACTGAACAATAGTTGTTACGGCCTCAGAGAAAGACGCCCATGGCACGTTATACCAATTCACTTACTATTCCCGAGGCAACCTCTCGGCTGAGGGACTCCATTGTTACCTCTCTGCAGGCCTTTGGGCTGAATATGGTCTACGAAAACGGCGATTACCTGGTTGCCAAAGAGCAGCCTGGGCACGTGTCGCTGTCTCAGCTCACAACCATTGAGGTTCTGATCAATCAGCCTACCGTAGCCGCAGGTTCGGGCTGCGTAAACCTAGTGGTTAAGAATGAAGAACTGCCGCTCAAGCTCGACAATCACTGTGAGCAGGTATTCAGCGCCGTCAACCAGGCTATTGTGGCCCTGGTCTAGGCCTGTGAGTGTATCTTGCGTACCGCAGAATCTCTCCCTTTAGTTCTGTAGAGCATCTAGGGCGCTCCTAGAGCTCAGTGTCGTCGTCTAAGTCCTCCACTTGTTCTTCACCCTCTTCTACCATGTTGGGGCTGATCAAGGTGATGTCGAATTCATCGGGAGGCAGGGTTGACTGGCTATCGCGCTTGAGTTGGTAGTATATGGCGCGGGCCTGGGGGCCAAAGACAATTTCATCTTCGTTTTTGAGGTCGTGAGCCTGGAGCTTGCGCCCGTTGATAAGCATGCCGTTAGCGCTAGGTTTGCCCTTTAAGTTGCCGTCTACAATGCGGTAGTAGAAGGTATCGTCATCCTTCGGGAGCTGCACCAGAGTGGCATGGTGTCGTGACACAAACTGAGACGACAGGCGAATATCACATTTTGGGTCACGCCCAATGGAGTAAACCGACCCGTCTAAGACAATTTCTCGACGGCCTTTGCTGTCTTCGACAATGAGAATATTACTGAGTTTGGTATGGAGTGGCATGCTCTGACACTTGCAAAAACGGAGCCCAAGATCAACTTGGCGAGAACACAAACTTGATTAGCGGCTCAATAGCTGGGCATAATTCCCCATCTTTCACCACCGTAAGACTCTTTCGAGCCAGTCTATGACTTGCGTACGCACACAACATCAGCTCGCTTACGCTAGCTGCGCTGCCTAGGAAGATGACCCTAAAGGCAAACCGATGGTTGTCCTCTAGTTTACCCCTTGCTGCCATTGCCTGAATGGTAACAGAATCCTTCAGGGGTAGCTTATGGGTTGCGGCTCTCCCTACGTGGAGTCTCCTTCTCATTCTTCCCAAGGATTGGGGTTAGCATCGCGCAGACGCTTGAGTAATCCGTCAAAGCGAATACTACCCATTGACAGCAGATCGTTCATCTCGTCTATACCGGCCTCGTTGAGGCTCACTACCGGTCGCTGGTGCTCTCCTTCTAAATGCTTGACGGTGCTGCGCAGGCGGCTAGATAACAAAATAGCTAGGGCGCGGTAAAACCGTGAGGCGAACCAGACATCATGCTGAAGCTTATGACGCAGTTGAGCATAGGGGATCGCAAGAACAACGCTGGGGTCCAGGGCAGATACCGTCGCCGAGGGCGGCTGTCTATCGACAAACGACATCTCACCAACCACCTCACCAGTAGCCAGATGGGCAACGGGCTGATCCTCTAGGGCCGCCACGGAGACTTTTAGACCGCCGTCTAAAATAAGGTAAATGTAGTCGCTGGGTTCGCCCTCGCGGATCAGCGTTTGCCCTGGTTGAAGCTCCTGCCGCTGCCCAGCCTCAGTTAACCAGTCAACATCGTTGTCGTCTAAAACCCCGAGAATGAATGCTACACGCTTCATAGCTGCGGTCCTACCTCACGATAGTCTGCCTGCCATCGGCAGGTCTAGGGGCTAAGAGTTGACACTGTCCACAGAGGCAAGAACCCAACCCAGAGCACTGGAACCCTGCCGCACAGCTGCTTTAGTTATGCCAGCTTTCTAGCACACCCGGCGCTAGGATGGTTGGAAGGTTGCCGTCGACGGGGCGTTCTGCAACAGTTCTCAACACGAATGGAGCTATCAAAGTTCAGGCCTGCCAAAGTTTAGGCTTTGAAACTGTTGTATAGGCCTTATTTTGTTTTTCACCTGCAACCATGACTACTTTAGACTCAACGCCAGCCGTAGCTGCCCCTACTCCGGGCACAGACATTTCCGTATGCGCTTACTTTTTAGGCCAAAGCATTAACCTAGGGGCGATCGCCCAGCAGAGAGAGATTCCCACGCCTACTCCCCTGCCGACGCTGCTCATGGTACCGATTGGCAGGCAGGGTCAGGGGGTACTG
>JBARUP010000696.1:0-4474 GCA_049645805.1 Nodosilinea sp. | reverse complement strand
GGCTGTGGTAGCCGAAGACATTGAAGCGCTGCTGAGTTCTCATACGCAGCTACACCCCCTGATCTCCCGGCGCTTGTCCGACCTTAAGCGCTCACTTACCCTGTCGTAGCGTAAACAGCTTCATGGTGGTTATCTTCTTCCAGCATCATTTAGTCTTTGAGATGCCTTCACTCTGGGGCTGGCAGGTTCTATCTGATGGCTTACAGAGTGAGGTGCAGCACGCAGGAGTAGCTGCTGGATCGCTGCGGCTCGGTCGACGGAGAGATCACGATCCAGACAAAATACTTGCGGCAGTCCAGCAGGCTCTTCAAGAAAGTGAAGCCCGTTTTCAGCAGCTCGCTGAGGCGGTGCAGGAGGGCTTTTTTGTCTACGAAACGGCATCGGCCCACTACTCCTATGTCAACTCAGCCTACTGGGTTGTTCGGGGGCTATCTCCCAACAGCGACCCTGATAGCCTAGAGCAGTGGAAAGCCCGCATTCACCCCGGCGATCGCGCTTGTGTTGAGGCCGCCCTAGTGCGCGAACAACAGGGCGAACCTTTTGACCAGGAGTATCGCTACATGGCGTTGCTGGATACAGGTATGAATCCAAAATCCAATGTCTCTCGTAGGGGCAAACAGCCCTTCGCCCCTACCCGAATTCATGTCTCAATTCAGCAACGCCCTCGATTTTTTATCTTTTCATCCACCTCTAAAATCGTACTTTAAGCCTAAGCCCTAGGAAATCTATAGGACACCGACCGCTAGAATAACAGCCGTGAGGCGAACGACATATGCGCTGGATTGGTGGATGATTACCCTCGGTTGGGTGTCTTGGCTATCTCCATAGCTGTTTTTGACACCCTTATTGGGCAGGACTCTGAATTCGCCCGCCGGGTTATTGCTTTAGAAAGTCAGCGCCTGCAGCAAATTATGGCCTCCTAAAGCCAAAAAGTCGTCAGCCAGTCGATGTTGCTTCTAGATACAGCTGTGGTTGCATACTGGTCCCAGATCAGCTAACCGATACCACCTTCTTAGCGGGAGGATGCTGCTCCAGCACCTTAGCCAGGTACTTACCCGTGTAGGAACCGGCCACCTGGGCTACTTCCTCAGGGGTGCCTAGGGCAATGAGCTCACCGCCGCGATCGCCCCCCTCCGGCCCCAGATCCACAATCCAGTCGGCACAGCGAATCACGTCGAGGTTGTGCTCAATCATCAGCACCGAGTTGCCCTTATCTACCCGACGCTGCACCACGTCGAGCAGCTTGTGCACATCGTAGAAAGAGAGGCCGGTGGTCGGCTCATCAATTAAATACAGGGTTTTACCGGTGGAGCGGCGGGCCAGTTCTGAGGCCAGCTTCATGCGCTGGGCCTCGCCGCCGGAGAGGGTAGGGGCCGTCTGGCCCAGCCGAATATAGCCCAGGCCTACGTCCACCATAGTTTGCAAGCGGCTGGCCGCCTGAGGGATGTTTTGAAAAAAGTCTAGCGCTTCCTCAGCGGTCATGTTAAGCACGTCGGAGATATTTTTGCCCTTGTAGGTGACCTGGAGAGTGTCGCGGTTGTAGCGCGCTCCCTTGCACACTTCGCACTGCACGTACACGTCGGGCAGAAAGTTCATTTCGATCACGTTAACCCCCTGGCCGCCGCAGGCTTCGCAGCGCCCGCCCTTGACGTTGAAGGAAAACTGGCCCGCCTTATAGCCCCGCGCCTTGGCCTCAATCGTTTCGGTAAATAGGTTGCGGATGACGTCAAAGACACCCGTGTAAGTGGCGGGGTTAGAGCGGGGCGTGCGCCCAATGGGCGACTGGTCGATTACGATTACTTTGTCCAGCGCCTTCAGTCCGTCGAGCTTATCCATGTGCTTGGGAAAAGGCACCTTGCTGCCGAAGTGGTGCTGGAGAGCAGGGTAGAGCAGCTCGTTGACCAAGGTAGACTTGCCCGAGCCCGACACGCCGGTAATGCAGACCAGCTCGCCCAGGGGAATTTCTACATCTAAATGCTTGAGGTTGTTGTGGTGGGCGTTTTTGAGGGTGAGCGATCGCCCGTTGCCCAGCCGCCGCTCGGCTGGGGTTGGAATGCTAATGCGCCTAGATAAGTAGGCCCCGGTGAGGGAGTCCTTAGCCGTTGTCAGGGTCTTCAAATCGCCCTCGGCCACGATCGCGCCGCCGTGAATGCCCGCGCCGGGGCCGATATCTACCAGGTAGTCGGCGGCCCTGATCGTGTCTTCGTCATGCTCGACTACGATTAGAGTGTTGCCCAGGTCGCGCAGGCGGTACAGGGTGTTGAGCAGGCGATCGTTGTCGCGCTGGTGCAGGCCAATGCTGGGCTCGTCGAGTACGTAGAGCACCCCGGTCAGGCCAGAACCAATCTGGGTAGCCAGGCGAATGCGCTGGGCCTCACCCCCCGATAGGGTCATGGCGGTGCGGTGCAGGGTAAGATAGTCAAGCCCCACATCCATCATGAACTGGAGCCGGGCGCGAATCTCGCGCAGCACCAGAGCGCCGATCTGAAGCTGCCGGGCCGAGAGCGTGGGCGAGTTGTCCGCTTCGCCCTCCACGGCTTCGCCCACCAGACTGCGAATGCGCTTGAGGCACTCGCGAATGGAGACATTGGTTAGGTCGCTGATCGAGTGGGGACCAATGCGGACAGCGTTAGACTCGGGCTTGAGCCGGGTGCCGTGGCAGACCTCGCAGGTTTGATCAATCAGGTATTTTTCCAGCTTTTGCTTGTGCAGCTCGGAGCTGGAGTCTCGATACTGCCGGTCGAGAATAGGCAGCACGCCCTCGTACTGGCGGTGGTAGCCCTTGCGCTCGCGATAGCGGGAGTCAGACTCGATATAGATCTTTTCGTCGCTGCCGTGGAGCACGATGTGCTGCTGCTCGGGGGTAAGCTGGTTCCACTGGCTCTGAATTTCAAAGCCAAAAGCCTGACCGACGCTGTAGAGCAGCGAGAAGTAGTAGGTATTGTCTTTCTCTGACCAGGGGGCGATCGCGGCGTAGACCGGCAGGGTAGGGTCAGGCACCACCAGATCTGCCGAAAACGTGCGCAGGCTGCCTAGCCCGTGGCAGTGGGGGCAGGCTCCGTAGGGCGAGTTGAAGGAAAATAGGCGGGGTGAGAGCTCTTCCATTACTGCGCCGTGCTCGGGGCAGGCGAAGTTCTCAGAGAAAACCAGCTCCTTGGGCTGTCCGTAGCTGCCTTCGGGCTCCGCCGCCTGGGGCAGGCGATTCTCCGCTGGAGAGGCTGCGCCAACGGCAATTGAGACCACATTGCTGTCGGACGCTGGGGCCTCGGCGGTCTGGGGCTCCGCCAAAATCTCGATTACCGCGATCCCCTCCGATCGCTTTAGGCAGGTGCGCAGCGAATCGGCCAGGCGATCGTCTAACCCGTCTTTTTTGACCAGGCGATCAACCACCACCTCCACGCTGTGGCTGTAGTTTTTATCGAGCTCAATGTTGTCGGTCAGCTCGCGCAGCTCGCCGTTGACCCGCACCCGCACAAAGCCCTCTGAGGCTAAGCTAGACAGCAATTTCTTGTGGGTGCCCTTCTTGCCCCGCACCACCGGAGCCAGCACCTGGAAGCGGGTGCGCTCGGGCAGGGCCATAATCCGGTCGATCATCTGGTCAATGGTCTGGGGCGAAATGCTGCGATCGCACTGGGGGCAGTGGGGATCGCCCGCCCGCCCGTAGAGCAAGCGCAGGTAGTCATAGATTTCGGTGACCGTACCCACCGTCGAGCGAGGGTTGTGAGAGGTCGATTTTTGATCGATGGAAATGGCCGGACTCAGCCCTTCAATCGCGTCTACATCGGGCTTGTCAACCTGGCCCAAAAACTGACGCGCGTAGGCGCTCAGCGACTCCACGTAGCGGCGCTGACCCTCGGCAAAAATAGTGTCAAAGGCCAGCGATGACTTACCCGATCCCGATACCCCCGTAAACACAACCAGCTGATTGCGAGGGATTTCTAAATCTAGATTCTTGAGGTTGTGCTGCCGCGCTCCGCGAATGCGGATTACGTTGTCGTCAAGAGCAGATTGGTGGTGGGCTAACCCGGTTATATTGCTGCCTGTCTCGGATCCTCGACCGTTGCGGGACGCGGATTTTTTAGCAGAAGCATCCGATTTGGGCATGTCTGGGGACTTAGTGACAACGCCCTATCAATTTAACATTTATAAACAGTGGTCAAGGTTGAGTAATTTTCCGGGTGTGGGTTTTTCCTTCGACAGTGGTGCACCCTAGGTTTGAAGAACAGGGTTATTGAGATTACGCTAGGGCTGTGCCCGCTTCTTGCTGCGATTTCTGCCACAGCCCAGTCCAGCAGCCTAATCAAGCACGTCGATACCCTGACGGGCGTAGCGAATGCGGAGCTTCAGCCCTAGCGTGATCTGTTTCAGCACCCAGTAGAGGCTGGCCAAAATGACAAAAGTAACGAAGATAACCGCCGCAGGACGTTTGGAGGTCAGAATATCGAGGGTATAGACCACAACGCCGGTAGGATCA
>JBARUP010000695.1:0-4797 GCA_049645805.1 Nodosilinea sp. | reverse complement strand
CTACTACGGCGCTATGGTCTACTACCGTCCCTGATTAAGGAGCTTGTCATCGATCAGGCTACGGCCGCTATTACCCTCGCTCCAGAGCAATCTGCCCAGGCTCTAGATCAGTTTTTGCAGAGCAACCAGCTCAGTTCTCCAGAACAGTGCCAGAGCTTTTTGACGCAGCGATCGCTAAGCGAAACCGCTCTGCCGCTTTTGGCCGAGCGGGCTCAAAAACTCCAGCAGCACAAGCTTGACACCTGGGGGCCTAAGGTTGAATCTTACTTCCTACAGCGCAAAAGCAGTCTCGATCGAGTGCTGTATTCTCTCATTCGCACGCGCGAGGCGGGTCTGGCCCAGGAGCTTTTCTTTCGCATTCAAGACGACGGCCAGCCCTTTGCCGACCTAGCCCGGCAGTATTCTGAGGGGCAAGAAGCCCAGACCGGCGGGCTGATTGGCCCGGTTGAGCTATCGGTGCCGCACCCGGCTCTGGGAAGAATTCTGACCATCAGTCAGCCGGGCCAGCTCTGGCCCCCAACCCGCGTGGGGGAATGGTTTGTCGTAGTGCGTTTGGAAAAGTTTCTGCCCGCCCGCCTCGACGAGGCTACACGACTGCGCCTCATCGATGAGCTGTTTAACACCTGGCTGCGGGAACAGGTGCAAGCAGCACTACAGGAAAACTCTCACACAGAAAGCAACTAGCCACCCGGTCAAATAACTGCGGTGCTGACGATCGCTCGCCAGAGCGAAGTACGTTTGGCAAGCCTGCTCAAACAGCTTCACACATTACGGGCCAGCGGCGATGCCGTGACCGGCTAGGGCGCGGCGAACGCGGAGACGCCACTCACGGCCAACGGCCCACTGCTGTGCTGGTTCAGTCTGAATTGAGGTGTTGATAGTCATGGCGCGGTTGGAAACCTCTTCAATGCCCAGCACCGCCGGTTCGGTCAACATCGTGCTGTGCCATTCTGAGTCGTTGTAAAACGTTTGGGCAACCTCTTTGAGCACGTCAAGGGCTTTGTCGGGGTCGGTTTCGTAGGCCACATTGATGCTGAACAACACCCGCGACCAGTTGCGGGTTGAGTTTTTCACCTGGGTGATGCTGCTGTTGGGAATGGTCACCAGGTCACCGTTGCCGCTGCGCAGCTGGGTGATCCGCAGGTTGAGATTTTCGACCAAACCAGCGGCGCTACCAATATCGATCACATCGCCAACCGCATACTGGTCTTCTGCCAGAATGAAGAAACCATTTACCAAGTCTTTGACCAAGTTCTGTGAGCCAAAGGTGATCGCTAAACCCGCCACACTCGTGATGGCGACCAGCGACGCGGTCGGGACATCTAGATATTGCAGGGCCAGCAGGACTCCAGTTAGCACCAGAACAACGGTGATCAACCCCTTGGCAGCCCCAGCTACGGTGGAAGCTCGCAGATGACGGCGATCGCTGTTCCCAAATGCCATCAGATCGCCTAGATCTAGCCCTTCTCGCTCGGTGGCAAAGTGGTCAATCAGACGACGGCAAACGCGAATAGCAAGACCGGTAAAAAACCAAAAAGTGAGCAGGTCGATAACAACTCTCAGCGGCTGGCCGATGGGAGAATTAAGCAGTATATAGGGATATTTCCAAGCTACCCAGGCAGCACCAGCGTACCAGGCAAAAACAACCAGCCAAAACAGCAGCCACTGGATGAAGGCCAGGACTGAGAGCCGACGATCTAGGGTGAAGATTGGCTGTGGTTCCTGTAGGAGGTTGGCCTGTTTTTGCTCAGCCTGCCTGTGGATAGACTCTGGACCGGCCTCGGTCTGAAATTCTTTAGCTGTGGCCGCGTCTTCTAATTCGGCAGTGATGGCTTTTTTACGGCGTCGTAGCTGCTTTTGGCGTTGCAAAATCGCATATTTCAAGCCGAAGATAGCTGCCGACAATAGCGTTAGGGCCGTAACAATTGTGCCAACCCGACGTCCGCTTTCGGGCAGAGTTATAAGCCTGTGACGCAAATCTGCCTCTAAGGTATCGCGCCATGCCCCTGCTAGCGTGTCTATCGATACGCCAGCGTAGTTAGCGTCGTATTCTGTGACCGTGGCTAGAATTAGAGGCTCGGAAAATTTAGCGTCTCTAACGTCGATAACGGTGAAATTGCGCAGCGTAGATACCTCAAACACGAGGGTCTCTGGATCCATAGGCCGCTCGATTAAAAGCAGGAGCTTATCTCGAATGGCGGCGGCCCGCTGCTCTACCGGTATTTGCTCACCAATGGTGCTGCGGTCGTAGACGGTGGGTGAGGCGATTGTAAATAGAGTTAGATTGCTCAGGGGAGATTCGACCGCAATCACTTCGATATTGCCGTAGCGAGTGACGCCAGGCGGTGAGGCGGTGGCGTCTCCTAGGCCCAACCCTTCTGGAAGCGCAAATTGGGCTAAGCTCGGTTGACCAGCGGCGAGGCTGATTCCTAGCGCTAGCAAACATGCCAGCACAAAGCTCAAGCGTCGAGATTTGCGAATAGACATAGATTTTGAATTAATCTTAACTTTCGTCGCAGGCGTTCCTCAGACAGCTATAGCCGTGCTGGTGAGCCTAGCCCAACAGCACGGCAACACCAGCAGCACCCAATTCTGTTCATCGTCTTTTGCACAATGGGGGCTAAATCCCTAGGGCTGCTTTGATTTTGGTCAGGGCCGCGGTTTCAGCCTCGCTGACTTTCTCACGGCCAGTCCCAAATGGCCCTTTGCCCGCCGCCGAAGCTGCGGCCATGCCACAGTCGCAGATGAATTGCTTGTATTCGGCTACTTCGGTATTGCTCGCTTTGCCTGCGGCGACCGCTAGAGCCGCGTTGATACGGTCGATCGCCTGGTCGATTAAAGCATCCGACTGAGTGTCTTCAGACTTAGCATCAGGCGCAGTATAATTGCTTTTCCTGCCGAAGGCCACCTGAATAATCGAGTTGGTTGGGTATTTTTTGGCTGCTCCCCTGACTTCCTTCAACATGGCGGCAAGTTCGATGCCCGTAGAGACAATGCCTCCATCAGCCATAGCGATCGCTAGTCCAGTAGCCATCGGGGGTTTTCTTAAAGTGTCTAGTTCAGTAGGCGTGTAGGTAGTCATAGCATAAGCTTGACAGAGGTTTATATCGATACGTTCAGTCGTTTCCCGAATGCTTATAGCGGGGCTTGTTCAACGTCCAGATTTATTGTTTGACCGACGAAGATTTAGGCGGGGGTGATGTGTCTGTTTGGTAATCGCTGGATGTAGGGCCTGTAAACGCTCGTAGGGCTGCGCTGTTGATACATCTCACCCCACGGGCATTATCTAATCTGCACAGAGGACAGGGTCAATTCAAATTGACTACGGATGTTTTATTCAACGCAGCTGTAATTCATCTTCTCTTGGGGATAAGACCCAATACTCAAATCTGCTCTTCCGTTGCCGTAGTCTTCTAAGATGAACTCTGTCCCTTCATTAAAGAAGACATAGATAATCGAATAGTTGCGGCCAGTATGGGCAGTTCCACCGTCGATCACAAGTTCATCGCCACGAGCGTTGATAGCTTGGTAAGAATAGCCGGAAGCATTCTCCTCGATATAAACTGTAGATACGCCACAGTCAAAAGATTTATCTACCCTTTGGTGCAGGCTTAGAAAAGTTCCTTGCTCTGCTCCTATATTGACGCTTGCGGCTACAGGAGCCACTCCAGATCCACCACAAAGCAGGCCAGAAAACATTACCAAGCCAAACGCTTTCATCTTGTTGAAAATCATGAGTAGTTACTCCTTAAACAGAACATTGAATGTGCTGAGAGACTGATCAGTCTACAAAATTATCTCTTTACAACAAAATATATTAGCTCGAAAACGACTATTACCGTGTCGTGTATCCGCCATTTGCGAAGATTGTTTGGCCCGTAATCCACCAGCCGTCAGTGACAAGAAAGCGAATTAACGGCACAATGTCTTCGATCTGGGTGAGACCGCCAAGGGCGGCAGCAGACTTGTGGTAAGCGACGGCATCTTCAGATTCCTGCCCGTAGAAAAATGGCGTATTCATTGGGCCTGGTCCAACCGCCGTAACGGAAATTCCGCGATCGCCAAATTCTTTTGACGCGGCACGGGTGAAGTGCTCGACCGGCGCTTTCATACCACCATAGGTAGAATAGAAGCCTGTGTATGCGGCCAACAGCGACGTGACAATGGTACAGATTTTACCGTTGTTATTCAGCTGCTTACCCGCTTCTTGAATGAAGAAGTATGCTGCTTTAGAATTGATCGCCGCCATCGAGTCGTATTCAGCTTCAGTTGTTTCGGTGAAAGGCTTTTTGAGCACGCGGCCGACCGTGTTGATAGCAATATCAATGCCGCCAAAATGTTCCTTCGCTGCCGCGAAAGCGTCAACAATGTTTGCGGGATTAGTAAAGTCGCCCTGAATCAAAAATGCCTTGCTACCGGCCTCTTTGACAGCGGTGACAGTTTCTTCGGCCTCCAGCTCGGATGATTCGCTGTGAAAGTGGACGGCAATGTTTGCGCCATCGGCAGCGAAGGTGCGGCTAATCAGGCCACCGAGATTTTTAGCGCCGCCAGCAACGAGAACAGTTTTGCCCTCAAGGGTGTGTTTGCTCATGCTTAGAGTTCCGTGCAGATTGTGTTGAAAGAGATACAACCTCAGCAAACCCTCACTCCTAGATTTGTCTGCGAGGAAGTTTCAATTTTTGAGCGGACTGAGTGATGAAAGATTCTAGCGCTTGGAGGGTGTCAGTCCCGATCTAGGTCTTCTCTCTGATATGAACTTCATACACTAGAGAGAAGGCCGTAGTTAGGCACCCCCAA
>JBARUP010000694.1:0-3011 GCA_049645805.1 Nodosilinea sp. | reverse complement strand
AGGGTTCGTACTAGGGCGCTGCCCACCAGTCCGCCCGAGCCCGCGACGTAGATCTTAGAGTGAGTATCCATAAAATTTAGGGGTTAGTTGAGATAGTAATTAGGCGAGATCCTGCGTAGATGATTAGGTCCCATTGGCACGAGTCTGTCATCGCTTATTCTTAATGACAACGGCTAGCCTCTAGAATTTAGCCATAGTTCACAATGAGGTTTCGGGATTTTGGAGCTTTGGAGCTTTGGGCTGCTCTAAAAGCTTTCTGTGTTCTGACGCGTGTTCTGGCGCAATAGTCTCATCTTGCTTAATCAATGCGGGCAGTTTTGAAGCGATCGCAATCATAACTTTACCGGCGTTGCCCTGACGCCGCTTTAATTACACAGCGCATTTGGCTCTGGAAATCCTAGCGCTAGGAGATGTAGTCAGGACGACTTGACAAACCGCAGATTTTTGAAACAATTCACATATCAACTTTTTTTGAAATGAAAAGTTTAGGCGCTTATGGTCAGAATTGCCGTCAATGGGTTTGGTCGTATTGGACGGCTGGTGCTGCGGGCTGGGTGGGCCTTTCCAGAACTAGAGTTCGTTCACATCAACGAGATCAAGGGTGGAGCAGAGGCCGCTGCTCACTTGCTCAAATTCGACTCGGTACACGGGCGCTGGCCTCCTGAGGTCGAAGCAGTGGGCAGCGAAAAGATTGCGATCGATGGTACCCCCCTCAGCTTTAGCAGCGGTGTTTCCCCCGGCGATGTGCCCTGGGCCGACTACGGCGTAGACCTAGTGCTAGAGTGCTCCGGCCAGTTTCGCACTCCCGAGCTTTTAGCTCCCTACTACGACCATGGCGTCAATAAGGTGATCGTTGCCGCCCCGGTCAAAACGGGCGCGCTCAACGTGGTTTATGGCATCAATGACCATCTGTACGATCCGGCAGAGCACCATCTGCTGACGGCGGCCTCCTGCACCACCAACTGCTTAGCCCCGGTGGTCAAAGTGGTCCATGAAGGATTAGGCATTCGCCACGGGGTGATTACGACTATCCACGACCAGACTAATACCCAGACAATCGTCGATGCGCCCCACAAAGATCTGCGCCGAGCCCGCGCTACAGGCCTATCGCTGATCCCTACGACGACCGGGTCGGCCACCGCCATTACCCTGATCTACCCCGAACTCAAGGGCAAGCTCAACGGACTAGCGGTGCGGGTGCCGCTGCTGAACGCGTCGCTGACCGACTGCGTGTTTGAGGTAGAACGCTCCACCACGACTGAGGAAGTCAACCATCTGCTCAAGGTCGCCGCCGACGGCCCGCTGAAGGGAATCCTCGGCTATGAAACCCGGCCTTTGGTCTCAGTGGACTATAAGGACGATCCGCGATCGTCCATTGTTGATGCGCTTTCGACCATGGTTATAGACGAAACTCAGGTGAAAATTCTAGCCTGGTACGACAACGAATGGGGCTACTCCTGCCGCATGGCGGAGCTGGCCCGCAAGGTAGCCCAGAGTTTGTAGTCATCCTGCTGCCTGAGCGAAGTCGAAGGCAACAGGATGACTCTTTCTCAGCAGTAGTAGGCGGCAGATTCCTATCCACTCACTCGTTTCCCATGACCTCCACCTTCAAGCCCGAGAGCCTGCGCAACTACGCGATTATCACCGCCGCTTACTGGGGGTTTACTATTACCGATGGCGCGCTGCGAATGATGGTGCTGCTGCACTTTCACGTGCTGGGCTACAGCCCTTTTAAGATCGCTATGCTGTTTCTCTTCTACGAAGTATTTGGCGTAGTAACAAACTTCTTAGGCGGCTGGATTGGTTCCCAGGTTGGTCTGCGGGCGACCCTCTACGGCGGCATTGCCCTGCAAATTTTTGCCCTAGTGATGCTGAGCGGCCTGAACTCTGCCTGGGCAGTACCGCTACAGGTGGGGTTTGTGATGGTGGCCCAGGCCTTTTCAGGCATTGCGAAAGATCTGACCAAGATGAGCTCTAAGAGCGCTATTCGCCTAGTGGTACCTAAAGATGCGGCATCGCGGCTGTTCAAGTGGGTGGCGGTGCTGACCGGATCAAAAAACGCCCTGAAGGGGCTAGGATTCTTCGTGGGGGCGGCCCTGCTGGAGTGGGTGGGCTTTCGCCCGGCGCTGCTGATTCAGGCAGCGCTGCTGGTTTTGATTTTGCTGTCGGGAGCCCTGCTGCCTGCAAACATGGGCAAAATCGGTAAAAAAGTGCCCTTTCGGCAGCTCTTTTCTAAAAGCAAGGAGATCAACGTCATCTCGGCGGCGCGGTTCTTTTTGTTTGGCTCGCGGGATGTGTGGTTTGTGGTGGCGCTGCCGGTGTTTTTGTACGAGGTGCTGGGCTGGCCGTTTATGCAGGTGGGCTCTTACATGGCTACCTGGGTGATGGGCTATGGCCTGGTGCAGACGCTGGCCCCGCAGCTGCTGCGCAAAGACAGCACCGGCAAGGTGGTACCCAAGGCAAAGACAATTCTGTTTTGGACATCGGTGCTGACGGTAATTCCGGCCCTAATTGCCCTAACCTTGACGACGGGGGTGCGGGGAGACATCGCGGTCACGGGAGGGCTGGTGGTGTTTGGCGTGGTATTTGCCTTTAACTCGGCGGTGCACTCGTACCTGGTACTGGCCTACACCGAAGATAAGGATGTGGCGCTGAATGTAGGCTTTTACTACATGGCTAACTCGGGTGGGCGACTGCTAGGCACGATTACTTCGGGCCTGTTTTACCAGTGGTTCGGGCTGGTGGGCTGCCTGTGGATGTCGAGCCTGTTTGTGCTGGCGGCAGCGCTGATTACGACGCAGCTGCCTGACCCAAAGACTTCGAGACCGGTAACGGCCTAGAGTTTGTTCTGCTGTGCCGAGACATCAGGTTTTTGCTAAGTAGCTGGGCTAATTCAAATGTAGGATGGGTTAGCGGTAGCGTAACCTATGCGGGCGTTGGGTTTCGTTCCTCAACCGCAACCTACACAGTCTTATATTTGATTGGGTCTTCCTACTTACAAGCTGCTGGGA